>NZ_BTPU01000091.1:0-17406 GCF_036985595.1 Vallitalea maricola
TGTTAATCATTAATCAAAAAACTCCTAACTGATATCTCAATTATTATCAGTAAGGAGTTTTTATATTTTTTCATTAAATAAAACTGTCAATAAAATATTTTCAATTCTTTTCAAATCTATCAACATCAAATTCTGTATATATCTTAATATTATTCTTAGCCAAAAGTTCGGCAGTTAATCCTTCACCTTTTATACGTTTACCCGAAAATGTTCCATCATAAATTAATCCATATCCGCATGAAGGACTTCTTGACTGTAGAATTGCTTCATTAATACCACTAGCTCTACAGATTTCTAATGTCTTAACAGCTCCTTGTCTATACGCTTCAGTAAAATCTTCTCCATCTACACTCATTACCTTTTTATTTCCATCATCATCTATAATAATCTCACAACAAACTCTAGGTATAGGCAACTTAGCTAATTGCTCTGGACATACAGCAATAGCTTTACCTTCCTTCACCATATTTTTTATAATCTCATTCTCAGTATTTCCACCATCATATCTACAATTAATACCAGCCAAACAAGCACTCACCAAGTACATATATGTCATCTCCTATTTTATAATCTGATAATATATTATTAAATATTATCAGATTATAAAATATATTACAATTCAAATTTATTTTAGCCACTCATTATTCTCTGAAGAAGAATAAGTGTTTTGTGATAATATCCACCGTTACTTAAAGCAAAATAGTATATGTATATGTGGAGTAGTGAGGCAGGACGCCGAACCCAGCTTTTTGCTTAGGATGAGCAAGTTGCTGGCGTAACATATACATATACTATTTTGCAAAAGCCAAGTCAGAACAAAACACTTTTTCTGACTTACCTGCAATATAACTTTAAAATAAAAGCTATTTAGATATTATCTTAACACCATCCTCCGTCACAAGAATTGTATGCTCCCATTGTGCAGAAAGAGACCCATCAGCAGTTATAACAGTCCAGTCATCAGCTTTATCTATAAATATCTCTCTACCTCCAACATTTATCATAGGTTCTATAGTGAATACCATACCGGGTACTAATAACATACCCGTTCCTCTTTTTCCGAAATGAGCCACAAAAGGTTCTTCATGAATGTCTAAACCAACCCCATGACCTCCAAACTCTCTAACTACTGAATATCCATTACTCTCAGCATGATTTTGTACTGCTTCAGCTATATCCCCTAAAGAACTCTTCCAAGGTTTGACTTCCTCTATTCCTTTTTTCAAACATTCCTTAGCTACATCAACAATTTTCTCAGCCTCTTCACTTACCTTACCAATCTTAAACATTCTAGATGCATCAGAATAATATCCATTAAGAATAGTGGTTGAGTCCACATTAATGATATCTCCTTTTTTTAGAATTCTATCTTTGTCAGGTATACCATGACAAACCACATCATTAATTGATGTACAAATGCTTTTTGGGAAACCACCATAATTCAGTGTAGCTGGTATCCCTCCATGAGATACTATAAAATTATGAGCTAATACATTTATTTCTTCTGTACTCATGCCTTCTCTTATATTTTTACCTATCAAATCTAAAAGACCATTATTAATCTTAGCACTTTCTCTAATCCCAGCAATTTGTTCTTTATTTTTAATTAAATCTCTAGTTGGAACTTCATATCCTTTATCAGCAAATTTTTGAAGCTCCTCATCAAAATTCATGTGGCATCTTTTATATTTTAATCCACTACCACACCAACACTTATCATTTCTATTTAGTATCATATAATCTCCTATCTTGCGCAATCATATTATTTAATATATCCACCATGAAAATTACATTCATATATTTTGATATCATCAAAAAATATCTCTTCATATCCTTGAAACCATTCCAACTCACCATTAACAATACAATGGTATTTATATTGTCCATTCTGATATACCATAGGTCCACGATATGGATATTCTTTAGGTACTAACGCCAATGCCTCTTTTAAGAAACCTTCTGAAAAAACTTCACCAATAATTCTTCCATTATAATTCATTCCCCAAATGGGACTATCGTCTCTCAATAATAACTCTTCTCCTATAAATTGCTTCTTACCATGATATTTACTGATATATTTAAGATTCCCTTCAGAAAATTGCATATCATATCCACTAAACTTTGAATCTTTAACTTCAACACTTTCATTAATATTTATATATTTTTTTGCTTTACATAAAAATTGTATTATATCCTCATTCTTGTATTCTTGCTTATTTTCTTCTATATATAAACGGCAATTTTCATCATAATCATTAACTAATTTATCAATACTCACCTTAAAAAGTTCACTCAGCAAAATTAATCTAGCAATATCAGGATATGACTGTCCAACTTCCCATTTTGCAACTGCCTGCCTTGAAATCCCAATCATTTCAGCCAATTTTTCTTGTGATAATCCTTTTTCTTTCCTTAATTTCTGTAATTGCTTTTGGAAACTCATTTCACTCACCTCTTCATAGAACATTATACTATTAAATAATTATATTTCTACCAATCAAACATAACATTTTTGACAACCAACAGTTGCTTTTATCTCTTTTTTCCATTATTCCTATACTATCAGCCTTATTTTTTAGAGTCTAATACAGCTAAAAAGAGGTCTTCCACCTTTACTAGTGAAAAACCTCTATTGTATACTTTTTTAAAACTTCAAACATAACATTATATTTTATAACTCCATAACTTCTATTCGCTTATTAATCAAATCAACCAAATCACCTGGATACTTAATAAATTCCAGTATCTTAATTGCATTACGTGTAGAAGTAATTCCTTTATGAATTTTGTAATCAAATTCAAGTGAATCCTTAGTTACATTCTCTGTGAAATAATAATATTCATAACCCTTCAACTCAGGTAAAATCTGTAAGTCATGTGTTGCAACCAATGTCTTAGTATTCGAAGCAGCTAAAAGATTCAATATCTCCATTGATGCAGCAAGCCGTTCTACTGGATTAGTACCTTTGAATATCTCATCTATAAGTATTAACAATGGAGTCTCATTATTACATGAATCAACCATACGTTTAATAGCTTCTGCCTCCATAAGAAAATAACTTTTACCTTGCAAAATATCATCATTAAGACTTATTGAAGTAACAAGCCTATAAAACTTAGCTCTATGCTCCTTAGTTAAACTAGTACAAATACCTTGAGCAAACAGTGAATTAAGCCCTACAATTCTTAAAAACGTAGATTTACCACTCATATTAGATCCTGTAATAGCTATTGATGAATCAATATTAATTGTATTGGATATTGGATTTTCCAGTAATGGATGGTACATATCAACTATATTTATATCATCAGCCTCACTGTCCATATCAGGTTCACAATAATATTTTAAATCCCTGCGGTACCTGTCAATACTTAACCCTGCATCCAAATCACCAACATTATTATATAATCTAATCAATTCTTTTTTATTCTTATTAATCAAACTTGATACTCTCAAGAAATTAATCTCTTTTACCAAAAACAAGATGTTAATATAGTCGCCAATAACATCTAATCCTTCAACCTTAAAGATTGCTGAACCTTTTTTAGTTATCTTGGATAACTTGGAATTGAGTTCTTTCAATCTATCTGCCAAATCAGGTGACACTTTTTCTACTGACTTCCAATTCTTTTTACTGAAAGATAGAATCTTAATGATATAACCAATAACTTGTAATTGGGCATTATAGATCATGGAAAATCTAAAATGGATTATAATACTAGCTGCCATAGTTATAATGAACAGAGGTAGTGCTAAAAAATTCATTGTAATTAATGAACCAGCAAGTATACCCACATTTAATATTACTAACAATATCATACCAATCAGTAATAAATTATTAATCAAAAAACCTTTGTTTATAGTCTCTCTAAAATCAAAATCACAATATTTAATCCTTGATAAAGCTAGTCTAAGATCATTTGATACCGCCCTGTCTTTCTTGAAGCTGTTGATATGATGTTTACGCTTATTGAAATCTTCTTTATTGTCAGCTGGGTTTCTCAACCAGCAATATAACTTTTCTTCTCCTGGTGTTGTCACAGTATGATTGATATCAGCAAAAACATTATCCATATCAAGGTCCTGCCAAGTCACTTCGTCAATATGTGCTTCAGATTCTTTATAGTACTTATTTGTTGAAGCTAACAGATTAAAATCAATTTCTTTGTACTTCTTTTTCCTTATAAAATCTTTATTGCCAAATAACATTTTTACCATCCTTAAGTTTTATAGTGTAAAATTACTGCAAAGTGTTTAGTTATTCTAAGTATTTGATTACTGACTTCATTAGTCAGTTAGTCTAATTTAATTTATGTAAATACTATCAGATTATAAAATATATTGCAATATAATGATAATAAAATTTTTTCCCTACAGACTTTCAATAATATCTTGATTGTTATGTTATAATAGTATAAACTATAAAAAAATGACTAAGTAACATCAATAATTTCATGAATAAAATACAAATAATTGTCTATTAATATTTTACTATTTACGAAAGAAGGAATTAAAAATGCATGGCGCGGATTTAACATTGCTGACAGATTTTTACCAATTAACAATGATGCAAGGTTATTATGATCTTAATTCAAGGAACCAAGTTGCTGTATTTGACCTTTTCTATAGGGTTAATCCACACGGAAGCAGTTTTTCAATTGCTGCTGGTCTAGAACAAGCAATAAGTTACATCAATAATATTCATTTTACTGAAGATGATATTGAATATCTAGCTGAACAGAATATATTCAAAAGCGATTTTCTAGAATATCTTAAAACATTTAAGTTTACCGGAAACATATATGCTGTACCTGAAGGAACAGTAATATTTCCTAATGAACCAATATTAAAAGTAGTTGCTCCTTTATGTGAAGCACAGCTTATTGAAACTGCACTTCTTAATATTATTAATCATCAGAGTCTTATAGCTACTAAAGCAGCTCGTGTAAAATGGGCAGCAGGGGATGATGTTGTCCTTGAATTCGGTTTACGTAGAGCACAAGGACCAGATGCAGGTAATCTAGGCGCTAGAGCTGCTGTTATAGGTGGTTGTAGTGCAACATCTAACGTAATGGCTGCTAAATGGTTTGATATCCCTGCAAAGGGTACACACGCTCACAGCTGGGTTATGAGTTTTCCTGATGAACTGACATCATTTAGAAAATATGCAGAACTTTATCCTATGAATTGTCTATTACTTGTTGATACATATGACACATTAAAATCCGGTGTTCCAAATGCTATAAAAGTCTTTAATGAACTAAAAGAAAAAGGAATAAAACCAGATTTTTATGGAATCAGACTGGATAGCGGTGATTTATCATATCTATCAAAAAAAGCTAGAATAATGTTGGATGAAGCAGGTTTTGAAGATGCTATTATTAGTGCTTCCAGTGACCTTGACGAATATCTGATTCGTGATTTGAAGCTACAAGGCGCTAAGATTACACTATGGGGTGTAGGCACCAATCTTATTACTTCAAAAGGCAACCCATCATTTGGGGGCGTATATAAACTTTCTGCCAAATATGAAGATGATAAGTTTATTCCAAAAATGAAAATATCTGAAAATCCTGAAAAAATTACTAATCCTGGTAATAAAAAGATTATAAGGATATACAACAAACGTTCTGGTAAATTAAAAGCTGATCTCATTGCTCTTAATCACGAGAAAGTAGACGAGTCAAAACCTTTAATTTTATTTGACCCAGAAGCTACATGGAAACAATTGAAATTACAACCAGGTACTTATTATACAAGAGAATTGTTAGAACCAATATTCATTGATGGTAAATGTGTTTATGAAACTCCAAGCACTTTTAGTATAAAAGAGTACTGTGAAAAAGAATTATCTACTCTATGGCCTGAATCAAGAAGACTTATGAATCCTCAGAATGTTTATGTTGATTTATCCCATGAGCTATTTGAATTAAAACAATCCATGATAAAACAATACAGAAACCAACAATAATCATTTAATATAAAATATCCAAAATAAAAAGTGCTGTCTCATAATAATGAAATCTATTATGAGACAGCACTTTTTTTAGAACTATAATTATGTAACCAACTTATTTATTAGTTGATTAAATAATTTATTGTTAGCAAATACTATGTGTAGAACTATTTAATATGATGAATCATATTATATTTATTTAGGAGGGATTATATGAAGGATATTAATGATATTATGAATAATAAAAGATTGTCTGGCATATTGCTGCACCCTACCTCTCTTCCAAGTAAATATGGTATAGGTGATTTAGGCAGTGGTGCATATGACTTTATTGATTTTCTGGTAAAAAGCAATCAGAAGCTTTGGCAGGTACTACCTTTAGGTCATACTGGTTTTGGGGATTCTCCATATCAATCTTTTTCATCTTTTGCAGGCCAGCCATTTATTATAAGTCCAGAAAAATTAATTGAAGCAGGTTTGATTAATGATGAAGATGCTGAGCCTATACATTGTAACCAATCCAATAAAGTAGATTATGGCTCAGTTATCAATTACAAATTATCTATCTTAAAAAAAGCTTATGACAATTTTTTAAAAACTAATGATCACTCTTTATATAATGATTGGTTAACCTTTTGTAATGAGGAAAAATATTGGCTTGATGACTACTCCTTGTTTATGGCTTGCAAAGATTATTTTGACGGCAGAATGTGGCCCTGTTGGGATAGTGAAATAGCTCATCCTTCAGAAAGCAATATACTTGTGTGGATTAATAAGTTATCCTATGATATAGATTTCTATAAATTCATTCAATTCATTTTTTATGAACAGTGGATCAAAGTAAAGAAGTATGCTAATGAACATGGAATCCTCATTATCGGAGATATACCTATATTTACTTCTTTTGACAGTAGTGATGTATGGGCTGACAAAGAGTTATTTTTATTGGACTCTAATGGATATCCAACCCATGTTGCTGGTGTTCCTCCTGATTATTTTAGTCCTACAGGACAATTATGGGGGAATCCATTATACCATTGGGATAATCATAAAAAAACATCCTATAGATGGTGGATAAGTAGATTAGCTCATATCCTAAAATTAGTTGATATCGTGAGAATCGACCATTTTAGAGGTTTTGAGAGTTATTGGTCCATTCCTTATGGTAATGAAACTGCAATCCATGGCAAGTGGAAAAAAGGACCTAACAAAGAACTATTCAACGCTTTCATCAATACACTGGGAATTGAATTACCTATTATCGCAGAAGATCTTGGAATAATAACTGATGATGTAAAAAAACTAAGAGATGATTTTAATCTTCCCGGCATGAAAATATTACAGTTTGCTTTTGAAGATTTAGAAGACAATGATTTCCTCCCTCATAATTATGGTTCTAACAGCATCTGCTACAGTGGTACTCACGACAATGATACAACTCTTGGATGGTATAATAAAGCTGATAGCATGAAGCAAGATAAAGTTAGACGATATATGAATACTGATGGCAGAAACATTTCTTGGGACTTTATTAGAGCTTGTTTTGGTTCAGTTACTAAGATGGCAATAGTCCCACTTCAGGATGTTTTATCTCTGGATAGCCATGCAAGGATGAATATTCCAGGTTCATCCATGGGTAATTGGCAATGGAGATATACTAATGACATGCTTACCGATGATATAGCTGACAGATTACGAGAAATTACAGAATTGTATGGAAGAGATTAACAAATAAGTAAACTCTATCTTAAAAACTATAGCGATTTTTAGATATTAATGATATAATTATGATTACATGTATAAGATATTTTTATATAATCTTAAGAGTGAAGTGTTATGTTATTCATTTTACTTGCATTACTTCTTGAAGGATTGTCTTTTGAAAATGAACCACATAACTCTTTCTGTATCATGAGATTTGCAATCAAAACATATACTTATAATGTATATAAAATTATCAAGATAAGGTGATTATATGCGTGCAGTAATTATAATAATTTTTATGGCTATTTATTTGATTCTTGCTTTACCTGTACTTATAATTGGTTTTATAGCAGGATTATTTTCCAAAGATACTCAATATAAGATTGGAAAATTCATTGTGACACATATATGTAGAGGTATCATGTTTTTAACAGGAAGTAGAGTTACTATAACTGGATTAGAAAATATCCCAGATGAAACTGTACTATTCGTAGGAAATCATAGAAGTATATTTGATGTTGTTCTATTGATTAAAGTCATTAATCGTCCTTTTGGTTTTATTGGAAAAAAAGAATTGACAAAAATACCTTATTTAAATCTATTACTAAAATTGATGGGTGGATTATTCCTTGACAGAACTAATTTCAGAGAAGGTCTAAAAATAATCCTATCTGGTATAGAAATGTTGAAATCAGGTCTATCAATGCTTATTTTCCCAGAAGGTACTAGAAATAAAGAATCCGAAGAACCTTTACCTTTTAAACAAGGTAGTTTAAAATTAGCCGAAAAAGCTAATGTACCTATTGTACCATTTGGCATAAAAGGAACAGATAATATCTATGAGAATAATAATGGACTTGTTGTAAAATCAAGCAGAGTTAAGCTTAATTTTGGTAAACCTATTCTTTTAAGTGAATTGCCACAAGAGGATATGAAAAAAAGTGCAGTTTATGTTCGCTCTGAAATCCTTCAATTACTTTCTAAGTAATTTCTGTTAAATTCTTTTATGAATTTGGATAGTAAAACTAAAAAACTATAAAATGCAGAGGAAATTTGATGTTTTAGCAAATTTCCTCTTTGATTTTTATGCAATTAATGATAGAATATATAGAACGCACTAATAAGTATCTTTTTAAAGGAGGTGCACCTATGGAGTGGTGGGAAATTCTATTGCTTGTATTAGGAATTATTGTTGTTGTACTTGTCATTCTTTATTTTGTAGGAAGAAAGTTACAAGGTAAGGCAAATGACCAGCAAGCAGTAATTAATCAAAACAAAATGACAACATCTATACTTGTTATAGATAAAAAGAAACAGAAAGTAAAAGATTCTAATCTGCCAAAAATGGTACAAGACCAAATTCCAAAATACATTCGTTTTAGAAAATTACCTATGGTAAAAGCAAAAATCGGTCCTAAAATTACTACTTTATTGTGTGATGACAAGGTATTCAAAGAATTGCCTGTTAAGAAAATGGTAAAAGTAGATTTAGCTGGTATGTATATAGTCGGAATGAAAGGCTATAAAAAATAAGAAGAAGCCAAGACATTAATTTGTCTTGGCTTTTATACTTGCACCTACAAAGTCTCTAAATAATGGATGCACTTTGTTAGGTCTTGATTTAAATTCTGGGTGAAATTGAACACCAACGAACCATGGATGCTCATTTATTTCTATCATTTCAACAAGTCTATCATCTGGAGATACTCCTACAATATTAAGCCCTGCTTTCACAAGTTCATCTCTATATTCATTGTTGAATTCATATCTGTGTCTATGTCTTTCGTAGATTAACTCAGCATCATAAGCTTGGTATGCCAATGAATCCTTTTTAACCTTACATGGATAAGCTCCAAGTCTCATAGTACCACCTAATTCATCAATATCCTTCTGTTCTGGCATCAAGTCAATAACAGGATATTTTGTATCAGGGTCAAGTTCAGAACTATGGGCACCATCATATACTAAAACATTTCTTGCAAATTCAATAACTGCACACTGCATTCCTAGACATATACCAAAGAATGGAATCTTGTTTTCTCTAGCGTATCTAACTGCAAATATTTTACCATCTATACCTCGATCTCCGAATCCACCAGGAACTAATATACCATCAGCGTCTTTTAAGTAATCATCTACATTGTCACTATTAACTTCCTCAGAATTGACCCATAGAACTTCTAACTTGGTTTTATGGTATATTCCAGCGTGTTTCAAAGATTCTACAATAGAAATATATGCATCATGCAATTCAACATATTTACCAACTAGTGCAATCTTAACAAGATTAGTCATAGATTTTTCTCTAGCTATCATTTCTTTCCATTCAGTTAAATCAGGCTCACAGCAATTAAGATTCAATTTATCACATACAATCTTAGCTAGTCCTTCTTTTTCTAACATCAATGGAACTTCATATAAAGTATCTGCATCAAGGTTTTGTATAACACATTCTTTTTTAACGTTACAGAAAAGAGCCATTTTGTCTTTCATTTCTTCTGATAATTCATGCTCTGTTCTACATACCAATATATCTGGTAAAATACCAATTGAACGTAATTCTTTTACAGAGTGCTGTGTAGGCTTAGTCTTCATTTCACCAGCTTTGGCGAGATAAGGAATAAGAGTTACATGTATATATAATACATTTTCTGGTCCTACTTCAGCAGATACTTGTCTTATGGCTTCCATAAATGGCAGACTTTCAATATCTCCAACTGTTCCACCTATCTCTGTTATAACAATATCAGATTGTGCGCTTTTTCCTACTCTGTAAACTCTTTCTTTTATAGCATTAGTTATGTGTGGAATAACTTGAACTGTTGCACCTAGATATTCTCCTTTTCTTTCTTTGTTAAGCACAGACCAGTAGATTTTTCCAGTAGTAATATTACTATACTTGCTCAGATTCTCATTTATAAATCTTTCGTAATGTCCAAGGTCTAAGTCTGTTTCTGCTCCGTCTTCGGTAACAAATACCTCTCCATGTTGATACGGACTCATTGTGCCAGGGTCAATATTAATGTAAGGGTCAAATTTTTGTATTGTAACTTTCTTACCTCTAGCCTTTAAAAGTCTTCCTAATGAAGCAGCTGTTATGCCCTTTCCTAGTCCGGAAACAACACCTCCCGTAACAAAAATGTATTTCGTTTGCATCCTCATTTCACCTCATAGTCTTTTTTTATTTAAATGATTACTCTATAAAAAGTAGTCTAAACAATTTTGTTCTTACTACTTTTTATAATGAACCTTATATACTTTTGGGTTATTCAATTTCTATTTTATACAACCTCTTTATTTTATTATTAGTTAGTGAAATAGTCAATAACAAATTTAATTTTCGTTTATTTTACTTAAAATTACTTCCATAGCCTGCTCTAATTGTATATCTTTTTTATTAATACTCTCAATTAATTTTGTATTAAGTGCTTTTAGAGTAGGATGGTCTGAAACTCCATATGCTCTTAATCCCATATTTTTCTGAAACTGTGTCACAGCCTTTTCAGTCTTTTCATCGTACAAATTATCTGGTTCATTAATAGCATAACCCAAATATTCTAAAATTAATTCAACACTTTTGACTTCTTCCATTTCATCATCCAAAAATAGTCTTTGTGGGCTGATAATAAGGTTAGGTACTATCACTTCATAATCTGGAGCAACACCTATACCATTTATTTTGTGCCCATCTCTTGATAAAAATTCCTCCATAGTTAATTTAATAGCATATTTATCTGATATATCATAAATATATTGTGCTACACCTTTTCCATAAGTTGTTTCTCCAACTGTAACACCTACACCAGATTCTTTTACAGCTGCTGCAATGAATTCAGAGGCTGAAGCTGTATTCTCATTAGTAAGTACTACTAGTTCAAAAGGAGCTTTCCTTAGATTACTTCTATAAGTTATTTTTCTTCCTTGTTTATTAACAAAATGAAGAACTGGTCCTTTTGGGATTAACATATTACATAGAGCCACTCCTGAATCAACGTATCCTCCTAGATTATCTCTAAGATCAAGAATTAAATATTTGACTCCTTCTTTCTTAGCATCCTCTAGGTATGGTTCTATATCTTCAGCTACATGTTTATTGATAGAATTTATTCTTATATAATTTATCTTCTTGGCTACTTCTTTATCTAACGCAGGGAATAAATCTTCCATTTCTTCAGTCTCAACAGCAGATATTTTTACCAAGGCTCTTTTTATATCAACTGTATATTCCTTGTTGCCTCTTTTGAAGGTAACAGAAACCATTGTTCCCTCTTTACCTTTTATCTTATTAGCCGCATCTGTAAGTGTATAATTCTCTGCACTCTCTCCATTGATTGCAATTATAATATCTTCCGCTCTAACTCCTGCTTCGATAGCTGGTGATTTTGGTATAGGACGGGATACCTTTACCCAATCTCCATCTTGTACCATCTCAACACCAATACCTACAAATTCACCTGATACAGCCTCAATTAAGGTGTTTGCTTGTTTTTTGGTATAGAATGTTGAATAAGGGTCTAATTCATCGAACATACCATCAATAGCTGCCTTAAATAACTGCTCATCTGTTACTTCCTCGCCCACATAAGTATCCCTTATAAGGTTAAATAATACTTTGAATTCTTCCCCTTTGCGCTCAACAGCAGCTGACTCTACTGCTTTTACGTTGATAGGTACTATCAGCATGGATAATACAACTGCTGTAAGAACAATCCTACTAATTATTTTTTTCATCTTTTATCCCTTCTTAATTGTTTAATTTATTATCTAATCAATTTCATCATTAACCATTTTTATGTGAACTATATTTTACTGAATTAATCTATAATAACCTGAAATATCTTCTCTTAAGTAATTAATGAGATTATCAATAATTGTACTTGCATCTATCTTGGATAACCACTTTCTAGGCTCCAGATTCCCTTCCTTTTCTTCTATAATCCCTAACTTGTAGCCAGCTAATATTGCTTTTCTAGCCCAAGGTGATATCATGCTATCATCCTTGAATGGAGTCACAGAATTTTCTAATCTACCTATCTTCTCAAGACCAATAACACGAATCAGTATACATAGTGCTTCTTGTCTTGTAATAGGTTGTGATACTTTGAAAATGTCTCCTACACCTTTAATAAGCTTTGCATTGTAAGCTGTCATAATGTATGGATATAATGGATTATCTGGTAACACGTCACCAAATATCACTTTCATACTATTTTTATTTTTACTAGTTACTTGATATTTACTTGTGTCCATATTCATTCCAAGACAAATAGCTTTTATGAATTCTCCTCTTGTTATTGCTTCTACTTCCATAGATTTATGAGGAATCTCGGTCATTATTTCCATACTGTACAATTTCTTGATATGTTCATTGGCTGGATTGCTGTCTAAGAAATCAAGTCCTGCTGGAATAGGAAGTTTTTCTATTTGTTTTGCTGTACTAATCATTATGCTGTTTTCCATTTGACTTCTAGTCAATTGTGGATGATTAGTTGTTATATTGTATTTTAATGATGCTTCTCTTTCAAGTCTTTGATTATAAGTTCCATCAAAGCTGATTGGGAAAGGAGAAGTTTTATCGTAGTACATAGTTTTCTTAGCTTCTAATGATGGATTAAGTGTTACCTGCATTATATCTTTGGGCCCTATTATATCCATAGTCAATTTTCCAGACTCAACTTTTGACCAAGGTTGATCATATCCATATACTGAACCTTCTGTTTTTATAGTTATTGTTTCATTATTACTTGATATAAATCTAGCATCATAGGATACAGATGTATCATAATAGCTGACCCCTGGTGTTATATCTTCTACACCAGTTAATGAGTATGTAGAAAAGTTTTCATCTAAAGTATAGGTTACATCATCAATAACAATTTTTTCTGTCCAGCTGCTCACTGTTGAATCTCTGACAATCTGTTTTTTGAAATCTCCATCAACATAATAAAATGAAGTTGTAAAATTGATAGTTCTATCAAGTGTACTGTTTTTTTCCATGTTCTTAGCGCTTATTACATATTTTTCATTATAACTACCGGACTCTTTTGTATTAATTATATCATCATCCTTAGTTACTTTTATAGTACCTTCAAATTCAATTGGTTCACCAGAAATATAAACCATTTCCTTATAACGCATAGTTCTTGTTTTTGGAGGTTTTACAGGAACATACTTCTCAATGGTTTTAGGTAGGTTAGTCCCTTCTGATATGCCCCCAAAATAACCCATATCACCCATATCAGCATAGACACATATGCTTGTAACACTAAAAGCGAATATCAAAAATAATATTTTCATGCTTATTTTTTTCATAGATTGTCCACCTCTTTCTAGTTATTTTATTTTTCTACAAAAATAATATATCCATCAACATCTCTAGCTCCTTTGGTAGCAAGTTTAGTAATGAGATATTCATCAGTGATTATCCTGATTATATCACCCTTCTCTAACATATCTGGTGATATGACTTCATTGTTTTTAATTATAATCGTATTAGTCTTAAGATTAATCTTTGCGTAACTATTACTGTAACTTAGATCTTTCCAGCTATTATTGGTTTTGTTATATACTATCGTATCTTTTATACTTATTGCACCACTCTCAGTTTCGTATATCTCACCCTTTACTCCGTCCAGACAGTATGGATTTTCAATAATATATTTTGCTTTTGTTCCATCTGAGATAATAGTATATACTTTATCTACCTTTGTTTTCTCAGAGTAATCCAAGAAATCTGTTTGTGGAATTATTCCGTTAGCATCCATAATGACTGTTTCATAATCTGTAGTAAACATACGTGGAATAGGTGAATATATCCATTTCATTCCTTTTAGTAATGCAAATGATTGAACCTGCATATCTTCATTTTCATTTATACTTTTAATTCGTCCCCTGAATATAGATGTAGCTTCATTACTTGGTTCCTTAGTTATGTTAACTATTACAGCCTTCCCATTACCATTCAATATAACTTGTGCATAATCAGGTGATACTATGTTATTATCTTCCAACAGTTTCCCATTCTTAACTACGATAGTACCATCATGAGTATTAATGTAATTAGGACTTTGTAATACCTTGAATTTATTATTTCCATTGGAATATGTTACGTTGTCACTAGCTAATATATTCTCTCTTCCTGTTCCAAAAGTTACTTTTAAAACTTTTTCATCGTCATAATATTTCTCCATAGCTACATAAACATCGATATCTGGTGATTTCAGATAGTTTAAGGCATAATCAAGAGATATCTGCTTAGAATCTAGGTAATACTCTATATTCTTGGATGAAATATCTAATATCTTGGATTTGGTATAATCTCTCCATCCTGCTTTGGTTAATTCATAACTATTTAGTAAAGTCAGCGTTCTTTGTGAATTATTGAGACTGCCAAGCTTTCCTTTGTAGATATTAGCTACAGTATTACCATATTCATCAACTTGAATTTCTTTTACTGATTCGGTAGTTGTACCTGGCTCAAATACAGCTTGATTAATAAGTAACTTGACTACTTGTCCTTCTTGCAGCTGATACTGAGATATATTCTGTCCTGCCCTTTTTACAGGTATGTTGGAATCTATATCATATATTGTTGAACTAAGATCATCAAACCTAATCCATAAACGTAATCCGTTAACTCCATTATTAACAATCTGATTAATACTTCCATACTTAACAATATAATTGGTTTTAGCACTTATTGATAATACGTTTTTACCATCTGGTGATATTTTAAGATCTACTAAATCACCTGCTTCCACATCATCTATTGTTGTATCTCTTGGATCAAATCTAAAGTCAGGAAACATCTCATCTATATAACCGATCTCATCTTCTGTATCATAATATTGCTGCTTTTCAACTTGAACACTTTTCTTTTGATAATTTTTTGTTACTTCTTTTCCATCCCAAGTCATAATAGTTATATAATTAAAAGTTGGGTTATTTTCTTTTACAATACCGCTTAATGTATCAAAGATGACCTTATCACCTGCAAGTTCTATTTTAGTTACTATATTGTTGTCTATATATAATTTCACTTTGCTGCTTATAGGTGCATTAGGAATTTTAACATTTATATCATTTACTTTTATTGTCCCATCAACATTATTATATACTGCTGACTTCATCTGAAAAGTATAATTAATTCCTCTATCACTTGTTATAGTAATCCTACCATTATTTATTTCATTAAGAGGCTGTAATACTCCTTCAAGTTCATAGGGTTCATTTATGCCCTTACTAGAAGCATATAACATTTCTTTTGTATCATTGTTCACTAGATATTCAATATACTCGCCTTCTCTTAGATTAAGAAGACCTCCAACGACTCCATTGATTAATACTGGTACATCTTTAGTTAATATTTGGTCGTTTGATTTTCTTTTATATTCATAATTTACTTCATTGACTTTTCCATTTTCATCTGTTATTAATATTCTTCTTGTAGCAATACTATCTGAAGCACCCATTGAATTACTATCTTCTATATATGCTACTGTACCATTTTCCTTAGTAATATTCATAGTATTGTAAGCAATATCATCAAGATTTTTTAGAGTCTGAGCCATCTGTTCTCTAGTAACTATTCCTTTTGGATTAAATTTACTATTACTTCCTACCATTATCTTTTTCTGTATTACTGCTTCCACATAAGGAATGAATTCTCTATCAATCTTTTCCCAATCGCTGTAATTGAAAACATCTTTTTGTTTGTATTTTGGGCTGATTAGATCAGGCTGTTTACTATTGATAGCTTTTACTAACCACACAGCTAATTGCTCTCTTGTTACTGGTCCTCTTCTAATAAAACTTTCTGATGGGTCTAATTCCCATTGTTCTTCTACAAGAGCATTATCCAAATCATCTTCAGTTATTAACCCCATGTTTTTAGCTAATTGAAGATATCCTTTTGTCCATAGTGTCAGAACGTGATCAGGCAATTCTGGATTCTCTTGTAATAATTGATTCCCTGCTTTTTGTGCTGCTTCTTCCATACCTAATATTCTAAGTAATACTGCTAGAGACTCTTCATTACTTATGGGTGCAGTAGGTCTGTACTTTTTTGCATTATTTTCATTGTATCCTTTTATTATTTGTAATGCACCAAACCTTGTAATAGGCTCTATTGACCAGCTACTAGGACTTACATCAGAGAACTTGAGATTCTCTATGATTGCTTCAGCACCCGACCTTGGGAGATACACATTTTGCACTGGTTCCTTTAATACGCTAGGGTCTGTTACAGCATATACTGGCAATGCAGTTATCATTAGTGTGAATATTAATAAGTAAGATATAATTTTTTTCATTTACCCCATCCTCCGTCATAAAATATATATCAGTATTTTTTCCCTACCAATTAATTGTAATCAATTATCAGACACAGGAAATGAAATACATTTTGTACAAATCTATCCAATACATTATATCATAATATTTCGGCAAAATGGGACTAAAATTGCGCTGTTATATGATTGTAACAATTAATGAGTCAATCCACCTAAGACTATTTTGCTAGAGAAAACATGAGAAACTATTAAACATAGTCATAGTTACTCAAAAAACATAAAAAAATGGAAAATAGATTTACTAGTTAAATACTATTTTCCAAATTCAAAGCAATTTGGTAATATGTCAAGAAGTAAATTCATATGATTCCGAAAAAAATGGGTAACTTTAATAGACCTACGGTCTTTCAAAAGAAAAAACGTAAGTTGGTATTTATTTATGAATTACCTACTCT
>NZ_BTPU01000092.1:0-50906 GCF_036985595.1 Vallitalea maricola
AAATTTCATAGAATTATTCAAAGATCAACATTTTTGGTCAGTTGTCATGAAAAATACGACAATCATTATATTTGGAGGAGGTATTTTAATATTTGGGATTTCTTTTCTATTATGTGGAGTTTTAACCACTAACATTAAAGGAAAGAAATTTTATCGTGCATTACTATTTTTCCCATCTATTATAAATCCAGTAGCTATTGCAATTCTTTGGTCTTTTATATATAACAAACAATATGGAATACTTAATGGCATACTTAGAGTTATAGGTTTGGGGCAGTTTGAGAAAGCATGGTTAGCTCCTGGTAGTTTAATATGGGCTATTCTTGCAACCTTAGTTTGGATGTATACAGGTTTTTATTGTGTTATCCTATTAGCAGCACTGGATAGAATTCCAACAGGATTAATTGAAGCTGCACAGTTAGAAGGAGCAAGTGAATTTAAAATATTCTTTTCAATTAAGATACCTATGATATGGGATGTATTGATTACAGCAATAATTCTATGGTGTATCAATGCAGTCAAGGAATTTACCTTATTATATGCTTGGGGTGGTGGAGTAGATGTTCCTCCGCCGGGTGCTCAAAATTTAGCTACATACATGTATATAACAGCATTTGGAAGAAGGGTAACTATATATAGAATGGGCTATAGTACAGCAATGGGAGTTATTATGTTCTTATTAATTGTATTATTTGTAGTCATCATCTCGTTAATGTCTAAAAAAGATACTATTGAATATTAAATAAAATTAAGGTGGTGAAAAAGATGAAGAAGATACTATCAAAAATACCTAGTTTAGTTATAAAAATATTTCTAAATATATGGTGTGGATTTTCATTATTTGCATTTATATGGATAGTTATTAGCTCATTGAAAACAAATAGACAACTATTTGAGAATATGTGGGGATTGTTTCAAAACCCTCAATGGGATAATTACATTACAATATGGAAAAACTATAAACTTGGCATATACTTTGCAAATAGCTTAATAGTTGTTATTGTTGCTGTTATAGGATTGCTTATCATATGTGCTCCAGTTGCTTATGTTCTGTCTAGAATAAAATTTAAGATGAAAAATTTCTTTACAAAACTTTTTACTTTTGGAATGGGTGTACCATACCAGCTTTTATTGGTTCCTTTGTTTTTTATACTCTTTAAACTTAATTTGATTAATACGTTAACAGGATTATGTTTGGTATATATTGCTTTATCAATACCATTTACAGTTTTTCTAATGATGGGATTCTTTAAGACACTACCAAGCACTCTTGAGGAAGCATCCTATATAGATGGTTGTTCTCCTATAAAGACATTTTTTAAGATTATGCTCCCTCTTGGTAGACCTGCCTTGGTTACATCAGGAATATTTAATTTAATATGGTTATGGAATGAATTCTTGTTAGCTTTAACACTTTTATCAGCAGAAGGTAAGTATACATTATCAATGGGTTTGTATTCATTACAAGGCTCAATGCAGTATACAGGTGATTGGGTGAGTTTATTTGCTGGATTTACAACAGTCGTTGTACCTACATTTTTAGTATATATAATTCTTTCAAGAACTATAATGGAAGGTCTTACAATGGGAGCGGTTAAAGAGTAAAGAGTAGGATACGGTACTAGATTTAGAAAATGGTGTTTAGCAAATAATTAAGAAGTAAATAGAATATAAATATCTTCAATATATATCTATATATTGAGAGAAAAAACAAAAAAGAAAAGTATCTATCAAATTCAAGCTATATATAGATTGGTTACTTTTCTTTTTTTATAATTAAATTTTTGAATTATATCTAAAATCAACTAATTGATTTGTTTCTTCCATAGTGGTAAAATTAATTGTAATTATACTATTTATATTTCAATATGCAAAATTATGACGGCTATCAAAATAAAGACATTTACTATGTGGGGTGCTAGGATGATTTATCTTATCATATTATATATTGTTTTTATTATACTACTTATTGTAAAAAATTACCAGAATAAAAATATTACATGGTTTGTTATTATGTTAGTAGGATTCTGCCTAGCTATATTTGGTCTTGCTTTTTATACTACTTATATAAATTATGCTTGTATGCTTGAAAATAGACTGTTTAAAGATATTGACAAGTATATTTGGTTACTTAATTATTATCTTAAACTTGATATATATAGAATATACAGGATAATGAATATAGGTACAGCAGTGTATATATATGGAGCTATGTGTTACTCTATTACATATTTTAATACCATACATAAACAAAAATATTATGTCTTATTAAGTATAATACCTCTGTTATTAATCATTATTTATGATCCAATAATACTTGGTAAAATATACAAGATTAAGAAATATCCTTTTTATGAGCAATCTATAATCAATATTGATTCAACCATGAAATCAATAAATAATATTTTTAATATAGTTATAAAAAGTTATTTATTTGGTTCTATCATGAATATGATATACCATTATATTAAAACTCCCCATATATTATTAAAGAAATATAAATACATCATAATCGGTATTATACCCATTAATATATTATTTTTTGTGCTTTTTTTTAGATTTCCTAATCATAGAATTGTATTTAGAAGATATGAACAACTACATATTTACAGTTATACCTACAGTAATATGTTATATAAGACAATATCTTTTATTTGTATTATATCTGTAATTATACTTATATATGCTTTGCTAAAGTATAATATATTTGAAACAAATGTAAGGAAAACACAGATTGATTTTGAAAATCAAGTAAAAACTGCCCATTTTGGAATTAAAATTTTTTCACATTCTATCAAAAATCAATTTATAGCTGTGAAATTTCTTTCAGAACAACTAACGAAAGAAACAGATGAGAATAAAAAGAAAGAATTACAAAGACAAATAGTTACAGTTTGTAATGAATCCATTGATCGACTCGGTTCTTTATCTAGAAAAATTGAGAAGATTGATTTGAAATATGAAAAGATTTTCATTAATGAAGAAATCCATAACATTATTATGAAATTTCAAGGAATGTACAAAGAAATCCACTTTATTCAAAACAACATAAAAGAAGTGTATTTGTATATTGATAAGAAACAATTTAAAAAAGTTATTGAAAATAACTTAATTAATGCAATTGAAGCATGTAATAATAATGAAAACACTACAATCATAATTGTTATTGAAGAAAAGAGTAATTATGGCATTATTAAAATAATTGATAATGGGCAAGGTATTCATAAAAAAGATATTAAAAAAATATTTAGACCTTTTTACTCAACAAAGCCAACTGTTTCTAACTGGGGTGTAGGGTTAGCGTTTTGCCAAAAGGTTATAAATGCTTTTGGTGGAGTTATCCATATTAATAGTGTTGAAGGTAAAGGTACTTGTGTAGAAATATATATACCCAACATAAGGAGATTATAAGAATGAGTGAAATAATTAGATGTATGATTGCAGAAGATTATAAGACACTTAATGACATATTTAAAAACCTTATTAATTATGAACATGATATGGAGGTAATCGGTACTGCTTTTTCCGGTAAAGATATTTATGAGATGGTAATTAAAAGAGAGCCAGATATTATATTAATGGATATAGAAATGGAAACAAAAAGTGCTGGTATTGAGTATAGCAAGAAAATTCTTGAAAAATTTCCAAATATTAAAATAATTATTCTTACTTGTTATGAAGATGAAGAAGTAATTATCTCAGCATATGAAGTTGGGGTAGTGGATTATCTTTTGAAAAATAATAGTTCATCAATTATACTTGAATCAATAAGAGCGGCTTATAATAATCAATCACCTATACGTCCTTATGCTGCCAATGCTATTAGAAAAACTATGCTTAGTCTTGGTACATATAAGAACAATTTATTAACAGTTACCAATATCATCGCAACTCTAACATCTTCTGAAATGGATATATTAAAACTATTGCTTTTTGGAAAAAAACAAAGAGAAATAGCTGATGTTAGATCTGTAGAATTATCAACGGTTAAGTATCATGTAAGTAGTATTTTAAGGAAATTTAAGTGTAAGCGTACTCAAGAAGTTATTCAGATTGTTAAAGAAATAGGAATTGAAAATATTTTAGATAAACTAACATTTTAGTTATAAATGCCTTTGTAATGGAAATACGAGTATCTGTATATCTTATGACTTTGTGTAAAAGATTAAGGATTGTCATAAACATAACAATCTGTTATAATATTAACACGTAAACGCAACCATAATTTTAATTTTATGGGGAGGTAAGAATAATAATGCGTATAAGTGAAATTAGAGAAATATTGGATGCAGACATACTGACTGGGGAAGACATGTTAGATTTAAATATAGATTATGGGTATGGATGCGATCTAATGAGCGACGTATTAGCATTTGTCAGAAATGATATCATATTACTTTCAGGACTTGTTCATCCTCAGGTGATTAGGACAGCTGAGATGTTAGATATTAATGCAATAGCTTTTGTGAGAGGTAAACGACCTAGCAGTGAACTAATACGTATGGCAGAAATGAAAAATATTATTTTATTAACAACTAAACATACTTTATTTACAGCATGTGGGTTACTGTATAAAAATGGTTTAGAAGGAGAGGAGATAGCTCACGATGAAGATTCACTATGATGTTGAAGGTGGCGAGTTTATTTCTGCAGGAGTTGCATCAAGTAAATTGAAAAAGACTTTAAAACAACTTGGAATATCTCCTATTATTATTCGAAAAGTATCCATATGTATGTATGAAGCAGAGATAAATATGGTAATTCATGCTAATGGAGGAGTCATTGATGTAGAGATAACTCCAGAAACCATAGATGTTGTTATCAACGACGAAGGTCCAGGAATAGAAAATATTGATTTGGCAATGCAAGAAGGTTACTCTACAGCATCAAGAAAAGCTAGAGAAATGGGTTTTGGTGCAGGAATGGGATTACCTAATATAAAGAAACATAGTGATAACATGGAGATAGAGACAAAATTAGGAAAAGGAACAAAACTTGAACTAACTTTTAACATAAAAGATTAGAAGGTATCAGATTAATAAATAGGTTTTGAGGAGGCTAAGTATGGAGGAAGTACTACATTCTGTAAGGTTAGATATAGATAAATGCATTGGTTGTACAGATTGTATTAAGCGTTGTCCAACAGAAGCCATAAGAGTTAGAAATGGAAAAGCACATATCATGGACGAGCGGTGTATTGATTGCGGTATGTGTATTAGAGTCTGTCGTAACCATGCTAAAAAAGCAATAACAGAACCATTAGATAAAATAAATGACTATAAATTTAAGGTAGCTATACCAGCTCCTACATTGTATACACAATTTAGAGGAATTGTAGACCCTAATATTATTTTGACAGCATTAAAAAAACTTGGTTTTGATGAGGTTTTTGAAGTTGCAAGGGCAGCTGAGATTATAACCGAAGAGAGTAAAAGAATGATAGCAAAAGGTAATTTGCTTAAACCAGTTATATCTTCTGCATGTCCAGCAATAGTAAAACTTATTCAAATTAGATTTCCATCTTTAATACCTAATATTTTACCAATCATATCACCAAAAGAGGCAATGGCAAGATATGCTAAAAAATACTTGGTAGGTAAAGGAATCAGAAAAGAGGATATAGGAGTATTCTTTATATCGCCCTGTGCTGCAAAAGTTACTAATAGTAAACAGCCGCAAGTTATTGATGAATCCTATGTAGATGGTGTTATTTCACTAAAGGAAATATATCTCAAATTAGTTCCGGTAATAAAGACTATTAAAGAACCAGAGATACTTCAAATGAGTAGTAATACAGGTATTGGCTGGGCTCATACTGGTGGTGAAGGATATGCATCTGGTATTGAGAATCATATAGCTGTAGATGGTATTGAAAATGTTATTAAAATACTGGAGAAAGTAGAAAATGGTAAGCTTGATGATGTTAATTTCATTGAATGCCTAGCATGCGTTGGAGGATGTCTTGGCGGTCCACTAACCGTAGAGAATTGCTTCGTTTCCAGTAATAGAATGGATAAAATCAAGAAATATAACAGTGGCGAAGGCAAAAAACGGGATATACCATTGTTTGATGGAAAAATAGATTTATATTGGTCTAAATCATTAGAAACTAAACAAGTCATGAAGCTTGATGATGATGTAGAAAAAGCCATAGAAAAGTTAGAACACTTAGAAAAAATATATGATATTTTGCCAAAGATTGACTGTGGTTCCTGTGGGGCACCAACTTGCAGAGCATTAGCCGAAGATATAGTCTGTGATAAAGCTAATATAGAGGATTGTGTGTTCATGTTAAGACAAAAGGTAAGAGAAATGGCTGAACAAATGGTTACATTAGCACAAAAAATGCCACCATCCATTAGTAATGAAACTATAAATAATAAGATATTAGAAAAGAGGTCATCACAATGACAGTTGAAGAATTAAAAAGTAAGCTTAACCTTGAATTGGTTGCTGGTAAAGAAGGGTTACAAGGTGAAATAAAAGGCGGTTTTGTAGGTGATTTATTGAGCGTGGTAATGGGTAAAGCAAAAGAGGGTAATGTGTGGATTACAATCCAAAGCCATGTTAATATAGTAGCAGTAGCAGTACTTACTGGTTCTGCGTGTATAATTGTATCAGAAGGATTTAAGGTTGAAGAAGATGCTATCATTAAGGCAGATGAGGAAAATATACCTATATTAACTACAAAAAAATCATCTTTTGAAATGGTTAGCGATCTTGTAGCATTAGGAATTAAAAATATTTAAAGGTTTTATGAAAGGAATCTGTTAAATATGAAAGAATTATCTATGCATATACTTGATATTGCACAGAATAGTATAAGAGCTGATGCAAACATAATTACTATTTTAGTGAAAGAATTAATCAAAGATAATATTTTTGAATTTAGTATTAAAGATAATGGGGCAGGAATAGATGAAGAAATATTAAAAGACATTCGCAATCCTTTTACTACATCAAGAACCATGAGACGTGTAGGACTAGGAATACCATTGTTAGATAATACTTGTAACATTTGTAATGGTAGATTGGAGATAGATTCCTCTATCAAACAAGGTACTTATATAAAAGCCAGTATGGAATATAATCATATTGATAGACCACCTATAGGTGATATGATAGCAACAATAGCAACACTTATTTCATCTAATGGTGATATTGATATACAATATAAGCATTACTATAATGAGAAATCATTTGATATATCTACAAAAGAACTAAAAGAAGTTTTGGGTGATGAAGTACCATTAACTAATTTAGATGTTATCAAATGGTTGAAGGAATTTTTAAAAGAAAATATTAATGAGCTTAAGAGCGACGGAGACAAAAGCTGAAAGGTATAACATTATATCTTTGAGCTTTTTTATCTTATAGATTTCATCTAATGTTAATGAATTAACAAACTTACTAATAATTATAACTTTTTTTAGTAAATTAAAGGGTAAAAGAAAGGAGGCATATTGTATACAATAAACAATAGTGCCATATTAATAGTATTACACAAGATTGCTACTTTGTACTTTTTTTATCAATTCTTGTATTACTGGGGTAATTGTATTATTATTAATATGGAAATAGATACTATTACAACATTGAATACTAATAATTATATTTATTAGTAATATATCTAAAGTGAAAAAAATAATTTATTCATTAAAAACAAACAAAGACAGGGGGATACTAATGGGAGCATTGACTTTTAAAAGAGGCATTCATCCTAGTCATTCTAAAGATTTCACAGAAAAAAAACCTATTAAGATTTATATGCCAAAAGGTGATTTGGTTTTCCCAATGTTACAACATATAGGAGCACCTTGCAAACCTTTAGTAAAAAAAGGTGATAAAGTTTTAATGGGGCAGAAAATAGGAGAACCTCAAGGATTCGTTTCTTCACCAATCCATGCAACAGTTTCAGGTACAGTTAAAGCTATTAAAGATGTACTTCATCCTAATGGTTCAAAAGTACAAGGGATTGTTATTGAAAATGATGGTGAATATACGGAAATAGAAATGAAAGAAAGAAAGGACTATAAGAACCTTTCAAGGGAAGAAATAATTAATATTATAAAAGAGGCTGGTATAGTAGGTATGGGTGGAGCAACATTTCCAACATTCATAAAATTATCTCCTCCTCCAGAGAAAAAGATTGATCATATAATTGTTAATGGTGCAGAGTGTGAGCCTTATTTGACATCTGATCATAGGATTATGATTGAAGAAACACAAAGAGTTGTAAAAGGTCTCGAAATAATACTACATCTTTTTCCAAATGCCAAAGGTGTTATTGGAATAGAAGACAATAAGCCAGATGCCATAAAAGCTATGAAAGAAGCTGTGGGAGGTATTAGTAATATCAGCGTTGCAACTTTGAAAACAAAGTATCCACAAGGGGCTGAAAAACAACTCATCTATTCCATAACTAAGAGAGAAGTTCCATCTGGCGGATTACCAGCTGATGTTGGTTGTATTGTTCAAAACATAGATACAGTCGTAGCTATTCATAGAGCAGTTCTTAGAGGAAGACCTTTGATGAGAAGAATTGTTACTGTGAGTGGGGGAGCTATAAAAGAACCACAGAATTTTAAGGTTAGAATTGGTACTAGTTATCGAGAATTAATTGAGGCTGCTGGTGGTTTCACGGAAGAACCTGCTAAAGTTATTTCAGGCGGACCTATGATGGGATTGGCACTGTTTTCACTAGATGTACCTGTAATAAAAGGGTCTTCATCTATACTATGTCTGACTAAAAAAGAAGCTACAGTGAATGAAGAAAGCAATTGTATTAGATGTGGTAAATGTGTAAGTATATGTCCAATGAATCTATTACCTTTAGAGCTTAACAAATTTGCTATAAACAATGAAGATGACTTGTTTGTAAAATATAAAGGTATGAATTGTATAGAATGTGGAGCTTGCTCATATATTTGTCCTTCAAATAGACATTTAACTCATTCTATAAGAACAACAAAAAGGACTATAATGGCTAAGAAAAAGAAATAAAAATATATAGAATCAATAAATTATTTCTAATGTTTTAAGTAGGAGGGTTTAGTTGTGACAGATCAATATATAGTATCGTCTTCACCTCATATTCGTTCAGATAAGACTACTGATAAGATTATGAGAGATGTAATTATTGCCTTAATGCCAGCAACTTTATTTGGAATATATAATTTTGGTGTGAGAGCATTGATTATAGTTTTAATTTGCGTTATATCATGTGTTGCATCAGAGGCACTATTTCAATATATAACTAAGAGAAAGCTTAGTATATCTGATTATAGTGCAGTTGTAACAGGTATATTACTAGCGCTTAATCTACCACATACAGTTCCTTATTGGCTACCGGTTTTAGGAAGTGTCGTGGCTATAATAATCGTTAAACAATTATTCGGTGGACTAGGACAGAACTTTATGAATCCTGCTCTAGGAGCAAGAGCATTTTTACTTATATCTTTTGCAGGATTAATGACTAGATGGGAACTTGATGGAGTAACTACAGCTACACCTTTAGGAATAATAAAAGAAGGTGCAGGAAGTCTTCCAAGCATTGCAGATACATTCTTCGGTTTTATAGGAGGTTGTATTGGAGAGACTTCAGCAATAGCTTTATTATTAGGAGGTATCTATCTATTAGCCAGGAAGATAATCAATTGGAGAATACCAGTATTATATATTGGTACAGTCTTCGTACTTTCTTTGATTATTGGCGGTAGAGGATTTGATATGAATTATGCTGCTTATCAAGTTTTTAGTGGTGGTCTTATGATAGGTGCTATCTATATGGCAACTGACTATTCATCATCACCAATGACAAAAACAGGACAAATCATTATGGGTCTTGGATGTGGTATATTAACTGCGGTTATAAGAATATATGGTAGTTATCCAGAAGGTGTATCATTTGCAATAATAATAATGAACCTTTTTGTACCATTAATTGATAAATTTACAATCCCTAAAGCTTTTGGGGAGGTGGCTAAAAATGAAAAATAATATTGTTAAAGACGCCCTGATTCTTTTTGCTATTACAGTATGTGCTGGTTTACTGCTTGGTCTAACATATACTGTGACTAAAGAACCTATTGCAATGCAACAGATAAAAATTAGAGATGCTGCTCTTAACAGTGTAATAAAAGATGCAGATTTTGAACAGATTGAAGAGGATCTATCTGAGCAGCCAGTTATTACTGAGATTTATGAGGCTAGCAGAAATGATGAAGTTGTAGGTTATGCTTTTAAATTAGTTACTAAAGAAGGTTACGGTGGAGATATAGAATTAATCGTAGGTATTAATGCAGATAGTACCATTTCAGGCATCGACATCATAAAACACAGTGAAACACCTGGTCTTGGTGCTAATGCTGATAATGACAAGTTCAAGGATCAGTTCGTAGAAAAGCCTACAAAACAGTTGACTGTAGTTAAAGATGGAGCGGATACTGATACTGAGATAGATGCACTAAGTGGTGCAACAATATCTTCAAGAGCAGTAACTAATGCTGTTAATGCAGCTAGTGATTATTTTAATAGTAATTTTAGTAAGGGGGCACAGTAAGATGAAACTAGGTAAAGTATTCAAAAATGGATTAATCGACGAAAATCCAACTTTTGTTCAAGTATTAGGAATGTGTCCAACACTCGCGGTAACGACTTCAGCTTTTAATGGAATTGGTATGGGACTTGCTACTACAGTGGTATTGTTGTTTTCTAATCTAGTAATATCTCTACTTAGAAATATCATACCATCAAAAGTTAGGATTCCAGCATTTATTGTTATTATAGCATCATTTGTTACAATGGTAGATTTGTTCTTACAAGGTTTTGTACCTGCATTATATAATGCACTTGGATTATTTATACCACTTATTGTTGTTAACTGTATCGTTCTTGCAAGAGCAGAAGCATTTGCAGCAAAAAATGGTGCTTTACCAGCAATTGTTGATGGTGTTTCAATGGGACTTGGTTTTACATTTGCTTTAACAATCATCGGATTCGTTAGAGAACTATTTGGTGCTGGAACTGTACTTAGTGGTACTGCTCTTGAGACTTATGTAATGCCAGCAGGTTATGAACCAATTACAATTATGATTTTAGCTCCTGGCGCTTTTATAGTACTTGGATTATTATTTGCTATATTCAACAAAATAAAAGACAAAGATTCTAAGAAAGCGTAGAGGAGGGGGATAAAATGGAATTATTATTACTTTTTATTGGTGCAATATTGGTTAATAATGTTGTACTTACAAGATTTTTAGGAATATGTCCTTTTCTAGGGGTATCCAAGAAAGTAGAGACTTCATTTGGAATGGGACTCGCAGTTACATTTGTTATGACTTTAGCGTCTATAATATCATATTTAGTATATAAATTCATTTTGGTGACTTTTCACATTGAATACTTATATACTATAGCATTCATACTTGTAATAGCTTCATTAGTACAACTTGTTGAGATGATTATTCAAAAAAGTAGCCCATCACTCTATCAAGCATTAGGTGTTTATTTACCACTTATTACTACTAACTGTGCAGTACTTGGTGTTGCTGTTATAAATATGCAAGCTGAATATTCATTAATCAAAAGTATCATTAATGGATTTGGAACAGCTGTAGGTTTTACCCTTGCTATTGTTATTTTAGCAGGTATAAGAGAAAGAATTGAATTCAATGATATACCTAAATCATTTAAAGGCTATCCTATAGTACTTATTACAGCTGGATTAATGGCAATTGCATTCTTAGGCTTCTCGGGTCTTATTAAATAATAGTAATAGTATATAAACAGTGATTTAATTAGAGAAGCTTAAGTTTCAATTTAGAACTTAACAACATTTTCAGTAAAATTGGTTTCATGTGTATATATGGTTTTAATTATTAGAAATGGAGGATACGGATATGGAATGGACTAGTATATTATATCCTGCCTTAAGTATAGGGGGACTAGGTATTGTCTTCGGTTTAGGACTGGGAGTTGCAGCGAAAAAATTTGCTGTTGAAGTTGACCCCAAAGTACCTAAAGTAAGAGATATACTTCCAGGTGCTAACTGTGGTGGATGTGGATATGCAGGTTGTGATGCATTTGCAAAAGCTGTAGTTGAAGGTAATGCTAAACCAAATGGATGTCCTGTAGGCGGTTCAGATGTTGCGGCAAAAATATCTACTCTACTTGGTATAGAGAGTACTGATGATGCTAAAAAAGTCGCTTTTGTAAAATGCCAAGGAACATGTAATAAGGCTAGAGAAAAATATGAATATGTGGGAGTTATGGATTGTAAAAATGCTAACTTTCTACAAGGAAATGGTTCTAAGGCATGTGAATATGGTTGTTTAGGACTTGGAAGTTGTGTTAATGCATGTATGTTCGATGCAATTCATATTGTAGATGGTATTGCTCAAGTTGATGAAGAAAAATGTACTTCATGTGGTATGTGTATTGAAGCATGTCCTAAGAGCTTAATAGAACTTGTACCATATGATAATAATATTAGAGTTGAATGTAACTCCAATAACAAGGGAAAAGATGTTAAATTAAGCTGTGACGTTGGTTGTATCGGCTGTCGCTTATGTACTAAGGTTTGTGAGTTTGATGCAATAAGTGTTGAAAATAATTTAGCAAAAATTGATTATGATAAATGTACCGGTTGTATGAAATGTGTAGAAAAATGTCCAACACATGCAATTACAGTAAAAGAGCAGGGTTAAATACCTGCTTTTCTATTGCCAAAAATAATTTGCCACCAATAGACAATATATTAATCTCTTTTCAACATTTATTTCTTATATCAATAAAAAATACAATATTGGAAGTAAATATATATATAGACTGGGTTTTACTACTTTAGGAAATTGTTCTAAAAAAAATGTTTTTTGTGTATACAAAGTTTTCTATATATGATAAAATTATCTCATTAAGGGACTCCTTAATAAAGGATATAGTTAGTGCTGAACAAGATTTGAAGGGGTGAATGTAATGAGTTACAGAAGAAGCAATAAAAATGGATGGGCGCTATTTCTACTCATACTAGCTGGTATCGTTTTAGGAGGATTTTTAGGTTCTCTTGCAAAAAATGTCGAATGGCTTAGATGGCTTAACTATGGACTAGAATTTGGGATGGAAAATCCTGTAAAATTGAATCTAGAAGTTTTGGTTATTGTATTACAGTTGAATTTCAAGATTACTATTACAAGTATTATTGGTATAATAGCTGGTATATTTGTTTATAGAAAATTATAATATAGGAAGTGAAGGCTTTGAAGAATATTATTTTAGCTTCCAAATCCCCCAGAAGAAAAGAATTACTTGAAAGACTTAATTTGGATTTTGATGTAAAAGTAAGTCAGGTGGATGAAGAAAGCTTTGAGCAAGATCTACCGTGGAAATTTGTTGAGAAGCTTGCATATGAAAAGGCTAATAGCGTTTCTAAATTAGCAGATAATGATTCTTTGGTAATAGGTTGTGATACAGTAGTAGTTTATGAAGATAAAATTTTAGGAAAACCTGGAGATATTGGACAAGCCAGGGATTACTTGGAGAAATTATCCGGAAAGAAACATTTAGTTTATACAGGTATCGCTATATTGGATAAGAACTCTAATGAAAAATATATATCTCATGAAATGACAGAAGTATATATGAAAGAGTTGAATGAAGAAGAGATAACTTGTTATATAAGAACAGGTGAACCTCTAGATAAAGCTGGTGCATACGGTATTCAAGGGGTAGGATCAATTTTAATTGAAAAGATAAATGGTGACTATTATAATGTAATGGGATTGCCGTTAAATAAATTATATAAAGGATTAAGTAAACTAGGGGTTAATTATTTTCAGATTGTTAAGTAAGATAAAAAATAAGTAGATAATTATATTTATATACTATATATCTTAATTAAATTTATCTATTAGAGTTGAGAGTTAGTTATTAACCTTAACTCTATTTATATATTGTGTAATAAAATATTTAACACAATATTGCTATTATTAATTAAGGAAAATCTAAATTAAATGATTATATATGATCAAAATTGTTTATTTAATATATATTTTCCTTAGTTAAGAAATAGGTATAAACTAATAGTTTATGTTTATTACAATCTTAACTCAATACCATATTTTTTTATTATATCTAGGGGGTATTAATAATGGAAATCGACAGTAGGATGAGGGTTAAAGATCTGCCTTTATCAGAGAGACCTTACGAAAAGTTAGAGACTTATGGTCCAAGTGCATTATCTGATGCAGAATTACTAGCTATTATTATAAGAAGTGGTTCTAAAAAGGAACGTTCCATTGAATTAGCTCAAAGAATACTGGGAATTAAAAAACAAGGTATAAGGGGAATATACGAATTATCTTTAGAAGATTTACAAAAAGTATCTGGTATTGGAAGAGTAAAATCAATACAAATCAAAGCTATTGCAGAATTATCAAAGCGTATTTCTAAAAATAATGCAGTTATGAAATTTAAGATTTCTTCTCCAGGAACAATTGCATCCGTTTTTATGGAAGAGCTTAGATATCTAAAACAAGAGCATTTGAAAATTGTATTTCTAGATACTAAAAATCAAATTATATCCGATAAATTTCTTACAGTAGGAACAGTTAATGCTTCATTAATTAATCCTAGAGAGGTGTTTATTGAAGCTCTAAAACATAATGCAGTACATGTGATTTTGTTGCATAATCACCCTAGTGGTGATCCGACTCCTAGTAGAGAGGATATTTTGATTACAAAAAGAATAATTAATGCAGGAGACATTATTGGAATAAAATTATTAGACCATATTATAATTGGAGATGGTAATTACATCAGCTTAAAAGAGCAAGGTATATTTCAAAATTAGAACAATCCTATTCTTTAACTGTGTAAACCAAAATTTAAGAAAATAATTTACCATATTTGGAGATAATATAAAAGAGTATACATAGTAAATAGCATTTTGGGCTTTTTAAACTATGCATATAACTAGAATAATAATTAACGTAACTGTAGATGATGCAAGGATTTGAAAGGAGATTTTTATGTTTAGTAGAGAATTAGGATTTGATTTGGGTACATCAATTATGCATATCAGCCAAAGAGATAAGGGCATTGTATTAGATGAACCTGAGATTATTGCTATAGATAAGAGTAAAAATGATATTGTCGCTGTAGGAGAAGAAGCTTATGAAATGTTAGAAAAAACGCCAGCTCATATTATTATGAATAGCCCTGTTCAATATGGGGTAGTTGCTGACTTTGATAACATGGGTAAGCTCCTTAAAATGCAATTGAAGAATCTTAAAATGGGGAAAAAATTCTCTAATAATGTTGCAATAGTCAGTGTACCTAATGATGTATCAGAAGTTGAAAGAAAAGCTTTATACGATTTGTTTGTTCATTCAGGATTTAGATTTAAAAAGGTTTATCTTATAGAGAAACCAGTAGCAGCTGCAGTAGGTGCAGGAATTGAAGTTCTAAAACCTTATGGTAATATGATAGTTGATATTGGTGGAGGCACTACTGAAGTTTCGGTTGTTTCCCTTGGAGGTATTGTTATAAGTAAATTATTAAAAGTAGGTGGTAATAAATTTGATGAGGATATAAAAAACTATATTAAGAGAAAATATAGTATTTATATTGGTAAGAAATCAGCTGAAAAAATAAAAAAAGAAATTGGATATGTTTTTATAGATGATGAAGAAGAGATCATATCTACTGAAGTAGTTGGAAGAGATGTAGTTACTGGATTACCTAAGAAAGTAACTGTTACAAATGAAGATATTGATATTGCCCTGAAAGAAGATATTAATGTTATAATAGATGCTATTAAATACATTTTAGAAAAGACACCACCAGAATTATCTTCTGATATATTGGAAACAGGCGTCTATCTAACTGGGGGAAGTTCCCTTCTAGGAAATTTAGATGTATTGATAAAAAATGAAACTTCTCTGTCAATCAATTTAGTAGAAAATCCAAAAGAATGTGTTGTAAATGGCATAGATACAATTTTAAGAGATATGAAACAATACGAAGAGATATTGATATCATCAAAACGTGAGAATAAGTTGAAATATAATTAAATGATGAATACAATAAGTCTATTTATTGATATAGGGGAGGGATTGTAAAAAATGTTGAAAAAGAAAAAATTTCAAGTAAAATATATTCTGTTATTGATGACACTAATATGTTTGGTTCTTATTATTTTCACATGGGAATCCCGCTCAAAAGTAAGTCCTGTCGAAAATAGTATAGCATGTGTTGTAGTACCTATACAAAAAGGTGTTAATGTATTTGGTGATTGGGTTATTGATAAGGTCAATTTTGTAAAAAATATTAATTCTCTTGAGAGTATGAATAAAGAATTACAAGATGAAGTAGATAAGTTACGCTATGAAAACAAAATACTTCAACAAGATAAGATTGAACTTGATAGACTAAGAGATTTATATGAATTAGATAAAAAATACCCAAGTTATCCCAAAATAGGTGCTTCAGTAATTGGAAAAGATGCAGGTAATTGGTATAATGTCTTTGAACTTGATAAAGGAACTGATGATGGGCTCAAAGTTAATATGGTAGTTATTGCGGGAAATGGTCTAGTTGGGCATATTTTTGAAGTAGGTAAGAATTATGCCAAAGTTAAATCTATTATTGATGATTCCAGTAAGGTTAGTGCCAAAATATTGAGAACATCAGATACCTGTGTAGTTCAAGGTGAGAAACAATTTTCAGGAAGTTGCAAAGTAGATTTCATTGAAGGATCAGCTAGTGTAATTAAAGGTGATGAAATAGTGACATCACATTTATCAGAAATCTACCCACCGGGTATTTTAATAGGTACCATAAAAGATATAAAAGAAAATCCTAATAAGTTAAATAAATCTGCTATCATTGAGCCTGTAGTTGATTTTAAACATTTAGAAGAAGTTTTAGTTATTAATCAAGTATGGAAAGAAAAGTAAAATATGATATATGTGAAGGGAGGTAATGGTATGCGTAGAGCGATTATCATGATAATTGTATTGATAATTAATATTGTGTTTCAGTCAACAATTATGAATGAGATTAGTATCAACAATGTTTCCCCTAATTTACTTGTCATAACTACTGTATCTTTTGCCCTTCTTAGAGGAAAATATGAAGGAGGAATAATTGGTTTTTTATGTGGACTCCTCCAAGATATTTTCTTTGGTAAAGTATTAGGATTCTATGCTCTTATTTACATGTACATTGGATTTTTTAGTGGATATTTATATAGAAGTTTTTATAAAGAAAGCATTTTAATACCAACATTAGTTATTTCTGGTTGTGATTTTATATATGGTCTTTATGTATACATATTTTCATTTTTGTTTAGAAGTAAGCTTAATTTCGTATATTATTTAGGGAATATTATTATGCCAGAATTAGTCTATACAACACTTGTAGCAGTAATTGTTTATAAACTTTTTCATTTTATAAATAATAAGTTAGAGTCACGAGAGAAAAAGGAGGTTAATAGCAATTGATTCATGAATTACTGTTGAATGTATGGAAAATAGTGAAACATAGATTATTTATTCTATTAGTAGTCATTTTACTAATATTTTGGGTACTGATTAATAGAATATTTGAGTTACAGATTGTTAAAGGGCAAGAGTTGGCTAATGAATTTAGCATAGGGATAAAACGTAATATTGTATTAGAGGGCACTAGAGGTAATATATATGATAGAAATGGAATACCTCTTGCTGTAAATGAGTTAGCTTATTCTGTTACATTAGATGATAGTATTCGTGTTGATGATAGAGGTATAATGATACGTGATTTGATTAATGTAATAGAAGAGAATGGAGATAGTATTATTGTTTCATTCCCAATAGAAATTAATGAAGAGGATGAATTTGAATTTGTAGGTTCTAATTCATCTATAGTAAGATTCAAAAAAGAGATATTTGGGGAAAAAAGATTATCTAAAGTACAAGAAAGTTTAACCGCTGAGGATATGATAAAATATATTAGATCAGAGGATTTTTTTGATATGCCTGTTGAGAAGTATTCAAATGAAGAAGTTATTAAAATATGTGCAATAAGATATGCATTATATCTAACTAGAGGTTCTAAGTACAAACCTCTAAAAGTAGCTGTGAATATCTCAGAAAAAACATTGGCAATGATAAATGAAAATCAAGACAAATTTCCAGGAGCAAAGATCATTGTTGAACCTCGTAGACAATATATTGATTCCACATATTTTTCTCATATTATAGGATATACTAAAACAATTAGTCCAGGACAATTAGAAAAACTGAAGGTTCATGGTTATAATGCTAGAGATATTGTTGGCCAAGCAGGTATAGAAAAAGAAATGGAAATATACTTAAAAGGAACTGAGGGTAAACAAACTATTGATGTTGATATTTCTGGACGCACAAGAAATATTATTAGAACAGAAGAACCTGTACCAGGTAAAGATATATTTTTAACTATTGATAAAGAGCTTCAAATTAAAACATATGATGCTCTAGAAAAGCAAATAGCAAATGTTGTAGTAGAAAAGATGTATACTAAGCAACCGTCTACAAAAGGGATTTTTATTCTATTAAAAGATGTATTTGCTTCATTATTTAATAATGATATCATATCATTAGAGCTATTAGAAAGTTCCAGTGAGGAACAATATCAGAATAATATATATAGTGCTTTTATAAAACATTATAATAATATATTAGACGATATTAATTACGATTTAGCAAACGACGTTAATCAATATTTATCAGAAGAAGATAGGTATTTAGACTATATAATTGACAATTTAGTCTCTGATGGTATATTATTAACACGAAAGAAAGTTAAAAACAATGAAACTGACGATGGGAAAAAAGATGATGAAACAGAAGTTGAGACAGAAGTCTACCAAAAATATAAGAATAATGAAATAAGTATAAATGAATTATTAACTACAAGTATTAAAGAAAAAAGTGTAATTATTGATAAAAAAGAAGGAGAAAACCCTTCTGATATAGAAATATATAATTATGTAATAGATTATGTAATTAAAAAAATATTAGAAACTAACGATTTCAAACGTTTGGTTTATACTACTATGGCGGAAAATGAAAAATTCTTTTATAGAGACTTATGTTTGATGCTCATTGAACAAGGAATTGTTACTTCTAATGAGAAAGAAATGTCTGACTTGAAAAGAGGGAAAATCTCAGCTCTTAATTTTATGAAGAGTAAGATTACTAGTTTAGACATTAAACCTAGTCAGTTGGCTTTAGACCCTAGTACAGGTTCAGCAGTTGTTGTAGACGTTAAAACTGGTGAAGTATTATCCCTTGTTAGTTATCCTAGTTATGATAATAATAAGTTTGTAAATAATTTTGATAGTAGTTATTATTATAAATTAATTAATGACCCAACTAAACCACTTGTGCATAGAGCTACAAAAGAACGTAGAGCTCCTGGTTCTACATTTAAGATGGTTTCAGCCATGGCTGGTCTTGAAGAGGGGGTTATAAATAAGAATACCGTCATTAGAGATTTAGGTGTTTTCAATAAAATAACACCTTCAGCAAATTGTTGGATTTATAACTCATATGGCACAACTCATGGTAATGAAACAGTTTCAGATGCACTTAGGGATTCATGTAACTATTTCTTTTATGAAGTGGGTTTAAGATTAGGTAAAGATGAAGAAGGTAATTATATTCCAATTGAAGGAATTAATAAACTAATGAAATATGTAGAGAAATTTGGATTAGATAGTAAGTCTGGAATAGAGTTATCGGAATATTCGCCTAAGAATCCTACCAAAGATCCAGTACGTGCAGCTATTGGGCAGGATGAAAACAGTTATACTCCTGTTCAGTTAGCTAGATATATTAGTACATTGGCTAATGGAGGAACTAATTATGAGTTGAATATTGTAGATAAAATATCTAATAATAATGGTGAAGTATATGAAGATAGAACTCCTAACATAGCTACTCAGAGTAATTTTAATCCAGAAAATATTAAAACGGTTCATTCAGGTATGTTAAAGGTGACAACTAAACAAAATGGGGTAAGAGGTACAGCTTATAGTATTTTCCAAGACCTACCTATAAAAGTTGCAGGAAAAACTGGTACTTCACAAGAAAGTAAGAGTAGACCTGACCATGCCACTTTTACAGCTTTTGCACCATATGATAATCCAGAAATTGCAGTAGTTGTAGTTATACCTTTTGGATATACTGCGCAAAATTCTGGTAAGGTTGTTAAGGAGATAATCAGTAGCTATTATGATTTATATGGAACAAGTGAAACGACTACGATGAGTAACAAATTGGAATATTAATGTAACATATTAGGGTAAGTCAAAAGATTTTGAATAACTTTTATTGGTTAGGAGGATGCTCATAATGAGCGATTGTATACTGATTAAAGGTAATAAATATGGGCTTACTATTATATTAGATGAGAATGTGACATTTAAGATTTTGAAGCAAACATTAGAAAAAAAGATAATTGATGCTAAGAAATTCTTTAAAAATGCCAAAGTAGCCATTACTTTTACTGGAAGAGACCTTTCTGATAAGGAACAAAAGGAATTAGTTGATATTATTACTACTTTCTCTGACATGGAAGTTACATGTATTGTGGATGAATCTGATTCATCTAATAAAAAAGTAGCAGCCAAAAAGAATGAAGTAGATAAAAATGATATATTAGGGATGGGTAACCCAATGGGTAACACGATGGGTGATCCTATGGCAGCATTTCATAAAGGCACATTACGTTCAGGGCAGCAATTGAATGTGGAACATAGTGTCATAATTATGGGAGATGTGAATCCAGGTGCAAAAGTGACTGCAAGAGGTAACGTAATTGTTTTGGGTACTTTAAAGGGTACAGTTTATGTAAAGGAACTGGATGGTAAACATCCTTTTGTGGTTGCATTGTCAATGAAGCCTATGCAATTAAAAATAGGTGATATAATGGGAAGATCTCCAGATAATAAAGAAATAACCATGGATACTTCATCTGCTGAAATAGCATATGTCACAGATGGTAGGATATGTATTGAGGCATTAAATAATAATATTTATAAGGAACTTGAATACTACAATAATGAAGTGGCAAAAAATAATAAAAAGGGGAGATTTTCTAATGAGTGAAGTAATTGTTGTAACATCTGGTAAAGGTGGAGTTGGAAAAACAACGACTACAGCTAATCTGGGTGCTGGTCTTGCTATGGAGAATAAAAAAGTATGTTTGATTGATGCAGATATAGGACTAAGAAATTTAGATGTTGTAATGGGATTAGAAAATAGGATAGTGTATAATTTAATAGATGTAATAGAGGGTAACTGTAGACTTAGACAAGCATTAATAAAGGATAAACGATATTCCAATTTATACTTACTCCCAGCTGCTCAGACAAGAGATAAAAATGCTGTTACTCCAGAACAAATGCTTAAGTTATGTGAGACTTTGAAAGAAGAATTTGATTATATTATTCTAGATTGTCCAGCTGGTATTGAGCAAGGATTCAAAAATGCTATTGCTGGTGCTGATAGAGCAGTAGTTGTGACAACTCCTGAGATATCTGCTATTCGTGATGCTGATAGAATAATTGGATTACTAGAAGCTAATGAACTTAGAAGCCCACAGTTAATAATTAATAGAATAAGAACTGACATGGTTAAAAAAGGTGACATGATGTCAGTTGATGATGTTGTTGAAATACTAGCAATTGATTTATTAGGAGCTATTCCAGATGATCAAAATATAGTTATATCAACTAATAATGGTGAGCCTATTGTTGGTAATAGAAATATGATTTCTGGAAAAGCATATGCTAATATAACAAAAAGAGTTTTAGGCGAAGATATTCCATTACTTAATTTTAATAATGAAGGTGGATTATTTAGTAAGCTTAAAAATATGATTAAATTTGGTAACTAAGGAGGGGTACAAGTGCCATTATTAAGTAAAAGAACATCCAAAAGAGTAGCTAAAGACAGATTAAAGCTTGTCCTTATACATGATAGAGCTAATTGTTCTCCAGAATTACTAGAAATGGTGAAAACTGATATTATAAATGTTATAAGCAAATACATGGAAATTGATGAAGATGGCTTGGACATAAAAATGGGTAACACTAAATCAGAAATTAGTGATGCTATAGTACCAGCATTATATGCTAATATACCAATAAAAAAAATGAAGAAGAAAGCTTAATTGCTTATAAAATCAAGGAAAGTATAATGAACTTAATGAAATGAGTATATAGACGTTAAGTTCAATATATAGAAAGAAGTGCAAAGATGTTTCGAAATTATAATTTTAAAAAATATGATATTTTCCTAATATTAATAGTCATTGCTCTTGTTTCTTTTGGCATAATAGCAATTGGTAGTGCTACTCAGATAAATAGTAATGGATCTACATACGTTAGAAATAAACAACTATTTGGTTTTATTGTTACTTTTGTATTAATGATTATTATTTCTTTAATTGATTATCATTTTATAGGAAAATTTTACTGGCTTATTTATGCATTTAATATTATACTATTAATAGCAGTTCTTTTTCTTGGAGTAAAAGTAAAAGGTGCTGTAAGATGGATTGTTATTGCAGGGATACAATTACAGCCTTCTGAGCTATCAAAAATTATGATGGTTATATTCCTAGCCAAGTATATTGATAAAAATAAAGAAAAAATTAATAATTTATTATTTTTGATAAAACTTGGAATACTAGTTATAATACCTACATTATTGATTTATAAACAACCTGATTTGTCAACATCTTTAGTTTTATTAGTTATATTGGTTGTTTTGCTATTTGTAGCAGGTATTAGTTATAAATATGTATTAATTGCTTTAGCCATAGCTGTTCCATTGTTTTTCGGTACCTTGTGGTATATTCAACAGCCTGACACTGTTTTTAGTGACCATCAAGTTGAGCGTGTATTAAGTTTTTTGTATCCAGAGAAATATGATACAATGCAAACTGATAACTCTATTCAAGCAATTGGATCTGGACAACTTAATGGAAAAGGATGGTATAAAGGAACTATTAATAAATATAACTATTTACCTGAGCCACAAACAGATTTTATTTTTTCAGTAATAGGTGAAGAGGCTGGATTTATTGGTTGTAGTGTAGTTTTATTATTACTTCTATTATTAATTATAAAATGTTTATGGATTGCTAAAGATTCTATTGATTTATTTGGTATGCTTATTATAAGTGGATTTGTAGCTATAATATCATTTCAAACATTTGTAAATGTTGGAGTAACTACAGGATTGATACCTAATACAGGTATACCACTACCGTTCATTAGTTACGGTTTAAGCTCATTAATGTCAAATATGATAGGAATTGGTGTAATACTTAATATAAGTTTGCATAGAAAGACAACTTACTACTAAAAAGGGGGTAAGCTTATGAATGTTGGTTTAATTGCACATGATAATAAAAAGAAATTAATACAAAATTTTTGTATTGCTTATCGTAATATTTTAAATAGGCATGAATTATACGCTACAGGAACAACAGGTAGATTAATAGAAGAAGTAACTAATTTATCCATCCATAAATATTTAGCAGGACATTTAGGTGGGCAACAGCAGTTAGGTGCCCAAATCGCACACAATCAAATTGATATGGTAATATTTTTAAGAGATCCATTATCACAAAAGCAGCATGAACCTGACCCTGCGTCAGTTATTAGATTATGTGATATTCATAATATACCAATTGCGACTAATTTAGCTACAGCTGAGTTATTGATTAAGGCATTAGAACGTGGAGATTTAGAATGGCGAAGTGTAATAAGATCATAAAATAGAAGGAGTATCATACTCCTTCTATTAATGTAGAATTATTTACATTTTAATAATAACAACTAATAAAGCCACCTGAAAAGGTGGCTAATATTCTACTTTAAGCAACTAAATATTCTTTTAAAGCAACTGGCAGTCCAGTTGTATCACAGTTAACACTAATAATAAATCGTACTTTGTAATTATCAGAAACGGTTTTTAATTTACTAATCAATTCTTTTGTATTACTATTTTCTATAGGTAAATGAGCCATTCTTAATAGACCATCTACATATATTTGTTCAATATCACTATCTTCAGAAAGTATACCACACATAAACCCAAAAAATTCTTTATAATCATTAATAGGAAACTCGGAAACGTTAATATATCGTATGTTATGGTGTAAATCGTAAATATGACTACTGTCGCCATCTAGATAAACTATGTGACCTTTAGCGGTTTTTATTGCATCATTTGCCATCTTAATTAAATCTTTAGTCTTACCTTCCCCAGTATCACCTGCAATTAATCTTATCATAGCAATCTCCTCCTATTTAATTATTGCTCCTAATTGATAGTATTTACAAAATACATTGACTAACCTTATAGTTAATCTATATATTGTATTATGTACTAATATATTAGTATTAAATTGAAAATAGTTATCATATCAATTAGAAGATAAATTTTAAAGAACTATACTATTAAATTCTTTAAAAATTATAACTTTACTCTTTTATTATATAACTTTCTAGAATTATTTACAATAAGATTCTTAATTTAAATTAAGAAAATATTATTAGAAAATTACTTAATAATATTTATATAAATTCGAAAAATATCTAAGTATATAAAAATAATAGGCATTAATTCATTATTTAAAACAAATAAAGATAATTATAGTAATTTATAAAAAAATAATTGTAATAATACGATATCTATAGTAATATAATATCATTAAATACTATATATTATATTTACTTAAAAATGGATTTCATGAGATGAAGACAGCTTGCTATAGAGTGAAATATACAAAAAATAGAGATTATTGTAAAATAATCTCTATAATAATATTACATCTCTCCTCTAATTCTTCCAAAGAAAGTTAACGAATATATACCAGCAATACCAACTAATGCATAAACTATCCTACTTGCTATTGTATACATTCCTCCAAATATTGCAGCAACTAAATCAAACTCAAAAAAGCCGATTAGACCCCAGTTGATAGCGCCGATGATTACTAAAATGAGAGCAACTATATCAATACCTCTAGTATTCATAAACATCCTCCTTAACATGTGAATTTATGATTAACCTAAAAAAATATATATCTTTTTCTAAGGTTTAATCTTACTATTAGTTTCTGTAATTTTTTAAAAAATAACTAGTAAAATTTTGGTACAAGGTACATTTATCTTAAAGCAACAATAAGATAAATAAAAATAATATTTTTAGGTGATAAAATTGGACAATATTTCAAAGTCTAAAATAAGAGAAATTCAAGGCTTATTAAATAAATTTGGTTATTATAATTATAGTATTGATGGTTTTATAGAAAATTATACAATAGATGCTATAAAAAATTTCCAAAAAAATAATAATTTAAAAATAACAGGTGAATTAAACGAATCAACTTTAAGTAAAATAGATGAATATTTAATAGGATATGTACTTCATACTATAGAAAGCGGAGATTCATTATATGATATTGCAAGAAGATATAATACATTAGTATGGCGAATTATTACAGCCAATCCAAATGTGAATCCTTTTGATTTAACTATTGGAACTAGCATTATTGTACCACTGAATTATCAGATTGTACCTACTAATATTCCCTACACTTATAGTGTGTTGGAAAATAATATATTGGGCTTAAGTAAAAGATATCCATTTTTGAGATTTGATAGCATCGGTAATAGTGTGGATGGTAGACAGATATATAGAATAAGAATAGGTAATGGTAATAACCATGTCATATATAATGGTGCTCACCATGCTAATGAATGGATTACAACACCATTACTTATGAAATGGATAGAAGTTTTTTCGGAAGTTTATTCTAGAAAAGGTTCTATAAGGGGCTATGATACAGAACAAATCTGGAATTATGCTACAATTGATATTGTACCAATGGTTAACCCAGATGGAGTAGAATTAGTTATTGACGGAGTAGATAATATAAATTCCAATAAGGATCAACTAATTAAATGGAATCTTGGCAGTGAAGATTTCAATGATTGGAAATCTAATATTAATGGTGTTGATCTCAACAGAAATTATGATGCTGGATGGAAGGAATATAAACAATTAGAAAAAGAATTTGGTGTTATCGGTCCTGGTCCTTTTTTATATGGTGGAACTAAACCTGAATCAGAACCAGAATCTTTAGCCATGGCTAATTTAACTAGAAGTATTGATACTAGATTAGTATTAGCATATCATACCCAAGGTCAAGTGATTTTTTGGAATTATAAAGATCTTCAGCCAGAGATAAGCTTGTATATTGGAGAAACATTTGCTAAAGCAAGTGGATATGAGTTAGCTTCAGAAGATTTAAGCCAGAGTTTAGCGGGTTATAAGGATTGGTACATTTTGGATTTTAGAAAACCAGGTTATACTGTAGAAGTGGGCAAAGGTAAAAATCCTCTCCCTATTGAACAATTTGATATGATATATGAAAATAATGAAGAAATATTATTGTTAGCAAGTATTATTTGAAGTGACTATAATTTTATCTTGAAATTGAATAAAAATTTTGTAATATTTTTCTAGATTTGATATAATATTTATTAAGATTAATATCTATACACAAAAATATACTAGATTTTTTATTGTTACTATAAGCTGCATTCAAATAAAATAACGAAAAGGATGATGGTAATTATGAAAAAAAAAATAATGTTATTGAGCATAATGATAATTATGTTACTATGTTTAATGACTGGTTGTATGCCTGGTGATCCGAAATACACAGTATCTGACCCAGCTGGCTTTTTTTGGGGTATTTGGCATGGATGGATAGCACCTATATCATTAATAGTTGGATTATTCAAGGAGAATGTACAAATCTATGAAGTGATGAATACAGGTTGGTGGTATGATTTTGGTTTTTATATTGCTGTTATAAGTGGTTTCGGGGGATTATCATTATTCCGTAAAAAGAAAGCAGAGAATCATAAGTAGACTAAGAGCAAATCCAGTTAGTTAGGATTTGCTCTTTCAGATTATGATAAAGATTAAAGCTTTATTTATCTAATTTGCCTATCAAGTCAATAAAATGGAGCTCTGAGTATCCATAATCATGAAGAAGTTCTCTAGAACTTCCTTTAGATTTTTTTCTTGGACACAATATTAATGTATGATTCTTCAGATGTCAATTGAAAAATTATAATTTAATCCTTCTGAAATATGAATATACCAACTTTACCAGTGGTAAACTATACTAAGATAACAATTAGGAAGGTGAAAACATGTCAGAAAGTATGTTTAATAAGCCAAATAGATTAGCTAATGAAAAATCTCCATATCTATTGCAGCATAAAATGAATCCAGTAGATTGGTATCCATGGGGAGAAGAAGCTATAAAAAAAGCACAGAAGGAAGATAAACCCATATTTCTTAGTATAGGTTATAGTACGTGCCATTGGTGTCATGTAATGGAAAGAGAGTCATTCGAGGATACTGAAGTGGCTAATATATTAAATAATAATTTTATATCAATTAAAGTAGATAGAGAAGAAAGACCTGATATTGACTCTGTATATATGGATGTTTGTCAAAAACTGACTGGAAGCGGTGGATGGCCTTTGAGTATATTTATTACACCTGAACAAAAACCGTTCTACGCAGGAACATATTTTCCAAAGCATTCAATGTATGGAAGAGTAGGTTTTATTGATTTGCTTAATAATATCATAAAAATATGGAGTGACAATAAGCAAGAATTAATAAATAAGAGTGATGAAATATTACGTCATATTAATTTAGTAAAAACTGATAAACAGGTTGAAATAAATCAAGATACAATAGATTCAGCTTATGAAGAACTAATGGAAGGTTTCGATTTGAGATATGGAGGATTTAATAATCCGCCTAAATTCCCTACACCTCACAATTTATTTTATTTACTAAAAAAATATACGTTATATAAAGATGAGCATGCGTTAAATATGTGTGTAAAAACACTAGAGGGTATGTATAGAGGTGGAATATATGATCACCTTGGTAGTGGATTTTCCAGGTATTCAACTGACAGAGAATGGTTAGTACCTCATTTTGAAAAAATGCTATATGATAATGCTTTACTTATAATGGCATATACATCAGGATATATGTGTACCAAGAGAGAAGCTTTTAAAATTGTAGCTGATGAAACAATCAATTATCTGACCAGAGACATGTTGGATATAGATGGAGGATTTTATTCAGCAGAAGATGCGGATTCTGAAGGGGAAGAAGGAAAGTTTTATATTTTTAGCAAAAGAGAAATATTAGATGTACTTGGAATAAAAGATGGTGAAAGATTTTGTAATATATTTAATGTAACTGAGCAAGGTAACTTTGAAAATAAAAACATCTTAAATTTAATTGATACAGAATTATCTATGGTAACTGAACACAGTAAATTAATAAATGAATGTAAACTAAAATTATTTGAGTATAGAAATAGAAGAGTTAGACCTCACAGAGATGATAAAATATTAACTTCTTGGAATGGACTTATTATAGCTGCATTAGCAAACTCAGGTCGCTATCTGAAAAATAATAATTATATTGCATATGCTAAAAAAACTGCTGATTTTATATACCATAATCTAAGAAAAGAAGATAGAGGCCTATATGTAAGATATAGAGATGGAGAAAGAAAAAATGATGGATTTCTAGACGATTATGCTTTCATTATTTGGGGTTTAATAGAATTGTATGAAACTACTTTTGATATATTTTACTTGAAGTGGGCGCTTGAATTAAAAGATTATATGATAAATAACTTCTGGGACAATATAGAAGGTGCATTTTTCTTGTATAGTACTAAAAGTGAAAAATTAATATCAAGACCAAAAGAGATATATGATGGTGCCATACCTTCTGGTAATTCTGTAGCTGCTTATTGTTTATTAAAGTTAAGCAGATTGACTGGAGATTTATCCCTAGAAGAAAAAGCAAATAAGATTATTGAAGTTTTTTCAGCTCAAATAAATAGTTATCCCAGATATTATACTTTCATATTGCAAGTGGTTATGATACTAGCAAAAAGCAGTAAAGATATAGTAATATGTGGAAGTTATAACGATAATGAAGTCAAGGATTTTATTAATAGAATAAATGATAAATATGATAGTTATTTAACAATTATGATTAATGATGGTAGTGAAGACATTACAAAAATAAATCCTGGCATAAAAGATAAAATAAAAATAAATAATAAGAATACAATATATGTATGTGAAAATTACTCCTGTAAAGCCCCATTAACTGACTTAAGTAAAGCAGCTGAAAAAATTATAGGAGAAAATATCAATTAATCAGTTAAACTAATATAGAGTATTTATGTAATATGGGTATGACAAGTGTATCCTATATTTTTATTAAAAATATAAATATAGGATATTTACTGTTTTAAATGAGATATTATAATGATTTAATGGTTAAACGTTTTGTTTGTGGTCAAATCAAATCATAAAGCAAGATTTTGTGTAAAATATCACTCTTGTAATGATAATCTTCTGTACTATAGTAATTACATAATAATATATTCAGACTAAATATAGCATATTCCACTATAATAATTAGTATTTTACAATAAAAATATCTAATATTGACTAAATATGCATTAAATGTTATTATAAATAAAGTAAAACGTTTAGTTGTTATTTCTCTCAGAATGATTAAACAATTAATTTTGCAATAATACATTATGCAATAATGATATTATTGTACAACATTCATATAGCACAAGTGTCATAATTAAAAATTCTTAGATAAAATAATAACGAAAGACATAACAATTTTCTTGTAAGTGAAATAAATTTCAAGTGTTATGTCTTTTTTATTTAGTTTTATGGGAGAGTAATAAATTTTATTATAATAACTTTAGGTTAGGAGGGATATATCATTAAATAGAGAAAGTAAAATCAAACTTAAAATATAAGAGGAGGTTTATTATGAATAAAAATGATTGGAAAAATATATCTGGTGATTATTACGATTGGAAGATAACCAACAAACCTGAAAGACCTTATATTCATGACTATTCAAAAACGGTGACAATGAAATTATTTTGCTCTATACCAGATAATAAAGGAAATAGTATTGTAGCTTGTAAATTTGATGAAGTCTTAGAAATAATTAAAAAAATAGATTTTATTACTAGAGGAATAGATAAAATAATTTATCTTGTAGGGTGGCAGTTTCAAGGTCATGATGACAAATATCCATCTTGGTCACAAGTAAATGAAGACTTGAAAAGGGAAGAAGACGATACTTCATTGGATAGTCTAAAATGGCTGATGAATGAAGCTTTAAAGTATAATACTACGGTAAGTTTACATATTAATATGACAGATGCATACAAAGATAGTCCATTATGGGATACATATGTTGAAAATGATTTGATATCTAAGAATGAAGATGGTTCATTATTGAAAATTGGTACATGGAACCATAAAGATTCATATCAGGTTTGTTATAAAAATGAATGGGAAAGTGGATATGCGGTTAAACGAATTGATGATTTATTAAAAATGCTACCTATTAAAAGAGCTGGTACAGTGCATATAGATGCTTTCTTTGCTAGAGAAAGCAAAGGACATGACATCTCATTAGATGAGGAACAGATTTATAGAAGAAAGATTATTAGATACTGGAGAGATAAAGGAATTGATGTGACAAGTGAATTCATATACAGGGAAAAGGGTATTGATGATTTAATTGGTTTAGTACCTATGGTATGGCATATTAATCAAAATGTCCAAGATTATTTGGAAAGACCAGCAACACTATTAACAGGTGGTAGAATCAATAGGGATTTGAAAGATTATGATGAAAAACTTGGTAATCTATTTGGTGAAAGTATTCATGGAGAAGGCTTGCTAATTAATCAAAGCGATCTTACAGTTATACAACCTAATTGGGAAAATGATTTTATTAAAGCATTTTGTTTAGAAGTAACACCTTGGTATTTTTTGAATCAATTGGAGAGATTAGAGGTAAAGGGATTAATGCCTAATAGATTAGCTTATTATACTAATGAAGTGGTTGTTAAAGAAAATGAGAAACAAATTGTTTGTGGAGATAGGGTAATAAAAGATGATACCAATATCTTTATGGAAACATATTGGACAACCAATAAAGAGATAATGGCTTACAGTGCTGAGGGGTATAAAAATAAACAATGGCGATTACCTGAAAGTTGGAAAAGTGTAGAGAAAGTGAGTATAAGCAAAATTACTAGTGATGGACTAATTTCTTTGATTAATACAGTACCAGTTAAAGATAAATTATTAAAATTGAGTTTAGAGGCACAGCATGGGATTTTAATTGAGCCGGTTAAACAGTAGCTAATAAAAGGAAGTGTAAAATATGGAGAGAATTCATTTTAGGAGATCTATATTTATTAAACTATGTACTGTTTTCTTCTTTATTATATTAACACTTTTTTTAATAGGTTATAGTGTTTATAATTGGGGGATCAATAAAGTGCGGGATGAGATTATACAGAATGTATGCGTCACTAATCAAAATTTTTCTTATAATCTTAATAATGAACTCAAAAGAATAATTACTTTACAATATGAACTTACTAATGATTGGGATTTAACCAAACTTAGTACTGGTATTGGGAGTTTTAATAGTTATGAAAAATCTCTTGTTGTTTTGCACGTCAGAGATAAGATATCTGCAATCAAAACAAGTAGTCAACTGATTGATGGGATAAAAGTAATAATCCCATCAATCGACAAGACTATAGGGACCAATACTATTGGTGAAATTACACCAGACTGTTTTAATTTAATCAATACATATAAAGATATGGATAATAAACAGATTATTTACTATAACAATCAACTGCTATTAATATCTGAGTACCCCCAGATATATTATAAACGAGGGCTGCAACCTAATTTCTTGATTTTTGCAACTATTAGTACATTCAACATCAATAAATTCTTAGATAATATGAGTATACATGAAGAAAGCAATGGTTTTATATGCAGTAATAGCAGAGATATGCTAATGGGGAGTAATGGTGATAATGAAATACATTATAGGATAAAACAACTCATAGATGATAATCAAGGTAAAAAGATTAATCTTAATACTAGATATGTAAAAGACACTTATATGCTTACAGAAAAGATTAAAGGTAAAAAATATCTAATAGTCTATTCCGATACAGGTGTAGAAGATATAAAGTTGGTTAGATATATACCTGATAATGTAGCATTTGGAGATCTCAATATATATAGTATCATTATGTGGATATTTGCCATGGTTTCTATATTTCTAATAATAATATTTTCAAAATCACTCTATAATACTATCCATGAACCATTAAAAAAACTTGTTGATGCTTTTGATAAAATTGAGCATATAGAATCAGTAGTGACCATAGAACATCATAGAAAGGACGAATTCAAATATATCTACGATAGTTTTAATAAAATGAGTTGCAAATTACATAATCTCATAGAACAAGTGTATAAGCAAAAAATTCTAGTGCAAAAATCTGAGTTAAAACAATTGCAGGCTCAGATTAATCCACATTTTCTTTATAACAGTTTTATAATGCTTAAAAATAGAATTGAAGCTGAGGATATTGAGTTTGCTTCTGAATTCTGTAGTGAGCTTGGTTCATTTTTTATGTTTATTACTAGAAATAAAAAAGATATTGTACCTCTAAAGAATGAGGTTGAACATGCTGTAACATATTCCAAGATACAACATGCCCGTTTTTCTAATAGATTAACTATTAAGCTTGATGAACTTCCAAAAGTATTTGAAAATCTTCTTGTACCAAAGATAATCTTACAGCCTATATTAGAAAATGCATTTGAGCATACTCTAGAAAATATGGAAGATGGTGGTATTCTAGAAATGATATATGAAAAGAATGATAATTATCTAGATATCATCATATCTGATAATGGAGAAATAGAAGATGATAAAATAATTCAAATGGAAAATAATCTAAATAGAACAGATATTGAAGTAACAGGAATGATTAATATACATAAAAGGCTTAAGTTAATATATTCGGAGAAATATGGATTGGTTCTTTCAAGGAGTAAATATGGAGGATTAAAAGTAACTATTAGAATTCCAATTGATGGAAGTGAGGTGGAAACTAATGTATAGATTACTTATAGTAGATGATGAAATAGATGTAGCTGAATATTTTCGTAGAATTTTTGAAGTTAAAGCGAATCTGCCATTAGAGATTTATACTTCCTATAATGCAACTCAAGCCTTAGAATGTTTGAATAGGACAAGGATTGATATTATTCTATCAGACATAAAGATGCCTAAGATTAATGGATTACAAATGTATGAAGAAATAAAAAAGCGCTGGCCAAAGTGTAAAGTGATTTTTTTAAGTGGTGTATTAGAATTTGATTACGTATATGAATCAATTCAAAACAGAGATGTTAGATATCTGACAAAACTAGAACCAACATCAAAAATAATATCAACAATAAGAGAAGTTATAGATGAAATTGAACAAAATTATCGAGAAATTGATGATATGAGAAAAGTACAAAAACAGATAAGAGAGGCTTTGCCATTATTGCAGAACAACTATATTGAGAGTCTATTGTATGGAATATGTGATTCGTATAGTGAGGTTGAAAAAAGGTTGGATCAGCTGGAAATACCTATTGAGGTTGATAAAAAGATAATTATGGTAGGTGGGATATTTGATGATTTGCCAAAATATATTAGTTTATCTAAGCTTGATAAGAATATATATTCTTTGAAAACAATAAGTGATAAATATTTTAGTAAATACTATAATAACGTACATTACATATCCGAACAAAAGTACTCAATATGGTTGCTTCAGCAGAAAGACATCAGTTCACCTATAAAAAATCAACAAGTTAAGTTAAATGGGTTATTAGAATATATTCAAGGTACTATAAGAAAAAATCTCAATATTACCATTACATTTGTTTATGAAACATCTCAAATAAATCTCAAAGATATACCAAAATGCTATAGCAATATAAAAAGAAGGCTGGGCTATAGGTCAAGAAAGCTTAATGAAAGCATAATTACATTAGCAGAGTATAATAAAAAAGAATCTACTAATTCTAATGATGAGAATATTGAAAAATGCTGTAAAGAACTTAATCGTATCAATGAACTAGAAGGATATCTTGAACTAGGACAACAAGATAATTTCTTTTTGCTACTGTCTAAAATGACAGATAAGGTAGTCTATATTGATAATTTTAATAACACCAATGTATTGGAAATTTATTATAGAATATCCTGTGTTCTTCTAAAGTATATTAATGAATGGAAGATGAACGATGATTTGGATTCTTTGATTAATCTTACTAAGTTAACCAATGTACATGAACATAATTCTTGGCAAGAAGCAATTGAATACATAAAAAATCTATCTCAATTAATATTTGATTCTCATTTCAAAAATGAATATATTTGGTCTGATAATGCAATAGCAATAGTACAAAAATATATATTAGAGAATTTGAATAAAGACCTTTCTCTAATCATTCTTGCAGAGCAGGTAAATCTTAATCCTTCTTATTTATCAAGGTTATTTAAAAGTCATACACAAAATAATCTATACGATTATATATTAGATATGCGAATGTTAAAAGCTAAAGATATGTTATTGAAAACAGGTGAAAAAATACAAGATATCGCTATAGAAGTTGGATATGAATCAGCACCATCTTTTACAAGAGTTTTCAGGAAATATACAGGAAAAACACCTACAGACTATAGAGGATAATTGTTTTTTTAAAAGTAAGTAAAGAAAGGGTAACTAATGTAAACATATGCTCGTTGTGTATTTTATGTATAACTTGTTATAATTTTATTGTAAAGAAATAAAATATAACAATTAGGAGGGTTTTAAAATGGGTAGAAAGTTATTTACTAAAATAATCTCACTAGTTCTTATTACTTGCATGATGGTTACTTTATTTGCCGGATGTAAAAAGGATGAAGGTAAAGAAACTGTCAAGAAAGATACTGATAACAAACAGGTAGCAGAAGAAATTGATCCTTTGGGTAAGTATGAAGAACCTGTTACTGTTACAGTAGCAATAAGAACTTCAGGAACTAACCAAATTCCTTTTGAAGGCTCAATGTGGGATAAGAAGTTCAAGGAGTATGGTATTAATGTTGAAATAGCTTGGTCAGCTGACGCAAGTCAATTTGACAATAGATTAAACACATCAATAGCTTCTGGAGATATTCCAGACATTTTACCAGGTATATCAGCACAGCCTATGTCTACACTAGTTCGTGGAGATATGGTATATGATGTAAGTAAAGTATTTGATTATCTATCACCAACAAATAGAGAATGGTTGACAACAGGAGCTGGAGCAGATGCATTAGATAGTGTAACTATTGATGATAAAGTATGTATTATACCAACTAATGTAACTGAACTTATCAATAATTGCTTCCCTCTTTTTGTAAGAAAAGACTGGCTTGATAATCTTGGTTTGGAAATACCTAAAACAATGGATGACTTCAAAAACGTAGCATTACAATTCACTAAAAATGATCCTGATAAAAATAGCAAGGATGATACATATGGATTAACAATAATGGGACAAACCAATCTAATAATGGATTGGGGTGGATTATATGGTTTCTTTAGCGGCTATGGCGTCCAACCTTGTACTTGGTATGATGGCATGTTGTTCTATTCTAAGGATGATGATGGAAACGCTGTTTGGGATGGAACAAGACCAGAAGTTAAAGAGGGTTTACAATTACTTCAAGACCTATATAAAGAAGGAGCAATTGCCAGAGATTTCCCAACCATGGATGGAGTAAAGGTAATGGAAGATTTGAATGGTGGTAAAGCTGGTATGGTTTTCGGTGTTAGAGGACTTCCTATGTGGGCAATCAACAAAACTATACTAAATGATCCTAATGCAGAATGGTATGCTATGAATATGCCTACAAAAGATGGTTCTGATGCTCCTATTTTTGCATTCCAACCAGTTAATACAGGATATGCTATTTCTAAGAAATGTAAACACCCTGAAGCAATTATTAAAATGTTAAACATCGTAACTGCTATGACAGACCCAGAAAGTCCATTATTTGATGCTGATTATAGAGATACTACTGTAGCTGGACCATTAGTTATTAATATATGTGACCCTGCTTATGAAAGAACTTCAAATGAGACTTTATTTGAAGCATTAAAGAAAGAAGATAAGACTAATATAGATAAATATATGGTTGATAATTATGATAAAGTTATGGAGTATATTGATACAAAAGATCCTGAGTTATGGAGATTTTGGAATGCATATTATCCTGAAGAAGGTCATGCTTGGTATTTAACATTTGGTCTTAATAAACCAGCTATGCTTAAGAAAAATGTATGGTGGGCTTTGCCAACAGATTCAATGTTATCATATCTACCAATTTACAAGAAACTTGCTGAAGAAACTATGACTAAGATAATAACTAATAATGCACCTGTTAGTGAATGGGATAAGATGGTTGATGAATGGAATGAATTAGGTGGGGATAAAATTACTGAAGAGGTACAAAACGCATTAAAATAAAGTATAAAAGTTATAAGGTAATTATTATATAGGAGGTAGTACATTTGATAGGACAAAAAATAAATGCAAATAGATCCTCTCACAAATCAAATTATTCTCAGAGTAAATTCAAAAAACAATTACCCTTACATATGATGATGCTTATTCCAGTGATACTAGTAATTATATATTGTTATGGTCCTATGTTAGGTATATTAATATCATTTCAAGATTATGTACCATCTACTAACGGTTTCTTTTACTCACTTATAAATGGAAAATGGATAGGACTTGATATGTTCAAATATATATTCAAGATGCCTGATTTTCCATCTATAGTTTGGAATACTTTTTTTATTGCTACAATGAAAATAGTTGCAAAGATAATATTCCCTTTGATATTTGCTTTACTACTCAATGAAGTTAAAAGAAGTTGGTTCAAGAAATCAGTACAAACTATAACATTTTTACCTTATTTCTTATCATGGGTTATATTGGGAGGTATTTTATTAGAGATTTTTTCACCACGTACGGGTATTGTAAATCAAATAATAGGTTATTTTGGGATGGAAGCTAAATATTTCTTTGGTGACCCAAAAACATTTCCTTATATGCTTGTTCTTACTGATCTTTGGAAGGACATAGGTTTTAATACTATAATTTTGTTAGCAGCACTAACTTCAATAGATCCAACATTGTATGAAGCAGCAGCAATTGACGGAGCTGGAAGATTAAAGCAAACTCTGCATATAACTCTTCCTGGTATTTCAAGTATCGTTGTGTTGATAGCTATATTAGGACTGGGAAATATCATGAATGCTGGTTTTGATCAAATATTTGTATTATATGGTCCTTCAGTATATTCCACTGGTGATATTATTGACACTTATACGTATAGAATGGGAATAAACAATGGACAATTCTCGTTAGCAACTGCCGTAGGACTATTCAAATCAGTAGTGTCATTTGTGATGTTGACAATTTCTTATTGGATCGCAAACAAATATAGTGATTATAGAATATTTTAAAGGAGGTAATACCATGAAGAACAAAACAAAGAAAGATATATTGATGGGAAATTCTACTTCACGTAAAGTGTTTGTAACTATAAATACAATATTGTTAATATCAATAACTTTCATAACAATACTTCCAATAATACATATAATATCATTATCTTTTAGTTCAACACAAGCGGCAGAAGGTGGTCTTGTAGGTTTACTTCCTGTTCAATTTTCACTTAAGGCTTATGAATCAATATTAGGTAAAACCAGTTTTTATAAAGCATTGATGATATCTGTAAAACGTGTACTTATAGGGGTTCCCTTTAGTTTGTTATGTACTATTTTAGTAGCTTATCCTCTATCAAAGGAAAAGAATAAATTTTCAGCAAGAAAAGTTTATGTTTGGTTTTTTATTATAACAATGTTATTTAATGGTGGCTTGATACCAACTTATATAATTGTTAAATCTACTGGAATAATGAATAAAATTTGGGCGCTAATACTCCCAAGTGCAGTATCAGTTTTTAATATATTGATATTGATGAACTTTTTTAGAGAATTACCAAAAGCGTTAGAAGAAGCGGCACTCATTGATGGAGCAGGTCATATGTCTATACTTACTAAAATATATTTACCTCTTGCAAAACCTGCTCTAGCTACTTTAGTATTATTTATATTTGTATTTCATTGGAATTCATGGTTCGACGGCTTGATGTACATTAATAAGATAGAGAAGATACCACTACAAACTTATTTACAGCAAATATTGACTATGCCAGATACCAGATTCATGTCTGCAGATCAATTACAAGAATTAGGTAATGCAAGTAGAAGAACAAATAATGCTGCACAGATAATTATTTCAACTATCCCGATTATGATTATATATCCGTTTTTACAAAAATATTATACAACAGGACTTGTTTTGGGAAGTGTAAAATCATAATGTCAGCCATGATATATGATGATGAATTGATAAATTAATAAAATAGTTATTATTGAGATAGGGGCTTATATAGCCCCTATTTAGATTGTACGAAACAAATGTCAAATGCCAGTGGTCTATCTTGTGGATTGATTTTATTGAAAGATCATGGATAGGTTGATTTCTAACCCATCAAATATATTTGATCTATATACACCCGTTTTATCTATTGTATTACATTTTTGAACTTGTTTATTATTGAAATTCCATTGAATAACGTTTTTGTTTTTGGTATCAAAGATAACATACTCCTTAATTCCTGATTGTAAATATAGATTAAGTTTTTTCACCAAATCATTGTTTCTTGTAGAGGGAGAAGTAACTTCAACAATCAAATCAGGTATTCCAAAATATCTATCACTTCGTATGTTTTCATGATCACACATAACGAATATATCTGGCTGTACAATATCTTTTGTTGGAGAATTATTAAAATATATATCATAAGGTCCTACATAAGGCTTGCATTTCTTATCTTTAAAATAAGTATGAAACTCACCAATTATACAGGATATTATATGTTGATGTGTATGGCTAGGTGGAATCAATTGATAAACAACCCCATCAAGATATTCAAACCTTCCATCAGTGTTTTTGTATACTTCAATAAATTCATCGTATGTAATTTCGGAATTATCATATATATAGTCGCCACTGCCATCTTTTATTATATCTCTATACTTGGAATATTTTGTTAGTATTGCAATGGGTTTTTTGTTTCTTGTAATTACTATATCTTCTTTTTGCACAAGGTCAAGATATTTGCCGAAATTAGTTTTAATATCTGTAGAATTAATTACCATAATAAACACTCCTAATCATTTGTATTGTTCAATACAATTATATAACATAGATTAATATTAATCAATATAATGTTTTGAATTAATCAATTATATTTATTTTGATAATCATTATAAACTTGGAAACTTAAAAGTTATATTAGTGAATCAATTAAAAATTAATCATAATGTTATATAAAATCCTTAGTAGAAATGATATAATTTAAAGGTAGTATCAAATTATATTAGGAGAATAATATTATGATAAAAAAAGTTGATTTATTGAAAATGGAGTTAGATGTTATACCTAAATATTTAATCTTGAAAGACATAGAAAAAACAGCTGAGGATAATGTAGAATTAATCTGTTTGAAAAAGTCAGTAATGAAAAGTAAGTGGGTCAATCATATTATAAACCAACAATTTAATGATGGGTCTTGGGGAACTTTCCATAGTATGAGCCAAAACATTAATGCAAAAATGACTACAGAACAAGCTTTAAGAAGGCTAACTGTACTTGGTCTAGATTATAGGGATGAACCAATAAAAAAAATAGTAGAATACATGGAAAAACATTTGCTTGGAGAAATTGAATTGAGAGACAGAGTAGAAAAAAAACATAATTGGATACTATTCACACATTTGATTGTAGCAACTTGGTTAAGAATTATAGATCCAGATAATCAACTGGCTTACAAAGTTGCTAAAGATTGGGCTGATGTAATTACAGGTGCTTTCTCATCAAATACATATAATCCTTGTGACTATAAAGAAGCTTATTATGATATTCATAAGGTTTCAAAAAATAAATGTATGTTGAATTTTACAAACTTTTATATAGTTTCACTATTGCCTGGATTGTTACCTGAAGAAATAGAGCTAAAATTTATTGATTATATAATGAATAACGCACAAGGAATATATTATATTTATGATAGGTCTCTAAATATTCAACCAGACAAATTTAATTCTAAAGAGGCTAGTAGGTATATTAATGCATATGAATTATTAAGTAAGTATACAAATTCAAAATGTAAGTTAACAAGATTTAAGGATTGGTTGTTGGATAATATACAGGAAGATGGTTTTTGGGATATGGGACAGGCATCAAAAGATAATATCCAATTTCCATTATCAGATTCGTGGCGTGCTCCAATAAAAAGAAAAATTGATTGCACTGTGAGATTGCAAAGATTATTAGACAAAATATAAATTATATAAAAGGAATTTATTAATATTATTTGAATTATTATAATGTACGTCTTTATAACTGTTGAAATAATATCTATAATCCAATATAATATAAGTGATTTATTGATTAACTTTGGAGGCAAAATAGATATGATTGATACAGAAAAACGATTATACTATAAATATTCTGATTATCTTAAGAATAAATATGGTGAAAAAGTATATAAGTTACCTATAAACATGGATTTGACTTGTCCTAATAGAGATGGATGTATTGGTTACAATGGCTGTATATTTTGTAGTGAAGTTGGAACTGGATTTGAGAGTTTATCCAATAGGATGTCTGTTAGTGAACAAATCAATAAAAATATGTCTTATATAGAAAAGAAATATAATGCAAAAAAATTTATTGCTTATTTTCAAAACTTTACTAACACATATATGCCAATAAAAGAATTTAAGAATGCTGTAACAGATTCAATAGGAGATAAAATAGTAGAAATAGCTATTTCTACTAGACCAGATTGTATTAATGATGATTATCTAGAGATTCTTAATAAAATTAAAAAGGAATATAAAATTAATATAACAATTGAACTGGGTCTACAGAGTATTAATTATAATACTCTAGATAAAATAAATAGAGGTCACTCATTAGCAGAATTTATAGATGCTGTTCTTAGAATCAAAAAATATGATTTTGATATATGTACACATATGATTCTAAACTTACCGTGGGATAATATGAGGGATATAGTGGAAGGTGCTAAGATATTGACGGTACTTGGAGTTAACCAAATCAAGCTTCATTCACTTTATATTGCAAAAAATACAGAGTTAGCTAGACTATATGATGAAAATAAGATAACTATTATTTCTAAAGAAGATTATATAGACAGAGTAGTTACATTCTTAGAATATACGAATCCCAATATCGCTATTCAACGATTAGCTAGTAGAGCTCCAAAAGAAGAAACTATATTTTGTAATTGGAATACAAGCTGGTGGAAAATAAAAGATGGTATTGAGAATAGTATGGTTAAAAATAATACTTACCAAGGAAGATTATGTACTTATCAAAATGGTATAGCATTAACCAAAAGATTTAGTATATAAGTATTTTGGATTATATGAATAGGACTTGCTTTTAAGTAAAAAATTGGTGTATTATTAAGTAATAGTTATTTATTCACAGTAAAAAACTTATTCATTTTTGATAAGAGGTGTTAATTTGGAGCAAAACAGAAGAAATCGTGCACAACAAAATAGATCGAGAACTAGACGACCTAAACGAAAAGCACCTAAAAGTAAAGGATTAGGGATTGGAACATTTATTTATTTCCTGATATTCTTGTATTTAATATATAATATTATTTCTTTCTTGATTAGTAATGATGTCAGTTATGTTTCTGCTGAAAAAGGTAGTATTTATAATGAGGAAATATTTGATGGAATAATACTAAGAAATGAAACTGTTGTCAAAAGTACTGCTGATGGAATGGCTAGTTATTATGTACCAGAGGGAGATAAGATAAATATAGATAGTATAGTATGTATGATAGATTCAAACGGAGATTATACTGCCGAAATAAAAAAAGATATTAATTACATAAATGACAAATTAGCTTATGCAAATAATTGTAATTCACATGAAGATATAAAAAAGAATTTGTATACATATACAATGAATTATGATAATGATACCTTTGGAAATATTTATGAATTCAAAACCAACATGAAGGATACAGTTTCCAATATCACTCAATCATTATATATACATGATCAATTAGATCTAGATACAATTCGTAGTAAAAAATTGTTAGAATCACAAATCAACAACAATATCAGTATAATAAAGGCAATGAAAAGTGGAGTAATATCATATAGAATTGATGGATACGAAAATTTCAGCATAGATAATCTTGATATCCAATCTTTGTTTGATTTCAAAAGCGAAGAAGAAATATATACATACAAACAAGAAACCATAAAAAAAGATTCGCCTCTATTTAAAATTATAGATAATGATAAATGGTATGTTGTATGTAAAATGAAAGATGATTTAACTGATTTTATTCAAGGAAAGGATACTATATCTATTAATATAATTGAGAAAGATGTAACAATTAAAACTAAGATCTATGATATAGTTCAAAAAAATAAGAAAGAATATCTTATTTTAGAGATAGATAGATATTTTGATCTTATTAAAAATAGAAAGATCAAGTTCCAAGTTGTATATGAACAGTATGATGGAATTAAAATTCCAAAGACAGCAGTAGCAGAAAAAGAATTTTTAAGAATTCCCAAATCATGTATTGCAAAAAAAGGTAATAATGAAGGTGTATTGAAAAAAACCTACGGAGAAAATTTTGTTGGCGGAGAAAGTGTTGAGTTTATTAAAATAGGTTTTAAACATATTGAAGAAGAGAGTTATTATGTACCCATCAGTGAAGAAGGGTTACAGTTAAATGATATTTTAGTTGATTCTACAAACAATAACTATACAATTTCAGAAAAGAAGTCTTTAAAAGGAGTATATATAATTAATAAAGGATATACGAATTTTAAATTGATTGATGAGATATATTCTGCTGACAGCTATATTATCGTTGAAACCAACACACCATATGGAATAAGAATATATGACAGGGTTATAGCTGATGCAAGTAATGCAAAAGAGGATGTAATTTTATATTGACATATAAATACTAAGAAAAAGTTTAGGGTATCGCAACATAAGAAAGGAAGACGGTTACATGGAAAACATTAAAGATAATATTAAGATTGTTCTTGATAATATTGAAATTGCAGCTAAAAAAGCAGGCAGAAACAAAGAAGACATAATTTTAATAGCGGTCTCAAAAACTAAGCCTGTGGAATGTATTGAAGAAGCATTAAAAAATGGTTTGATCAATATGGGGGAGAACAAGGTACAAGAAATAAGACATAAATATGATGTATTAGGTAATAATGTCAAGTGGCATATGATTGGACATTTACAGACCAATAAAGTTAAATATATAATTGATAAAGTAAGTTTAATCCATTCTGTAGATTCATTGAAATTGGCTGAGAAGATTAATGCTGAAGCAATAAAATCAGATAAAATAATGGATATTCTCATTCAACTCAATGTTGCTCACGAAGAAACCAAATTTGGTTTAATGACAAAGGAAGTGACTGATTTCGTAATAGCTGTCAGCAAGTTGTCTAACATTAGAATTAAAGGTTTGATGACAATAGCACCTTATGTAATTAATAGCGAGGATAATAGACATATTTTTAGAGAAATAAAGCAATTAGCTGTTGACATAAAAAGGAAAAACATTGATAATGTTAGTATGGACATCTTGTCAATGGGGATGACAAACGATTATATGGTAGCCATTGAGGAAGGTTCAACTATGGTTAGGGTAGGGACAGGCATATTTGGCAAAAGAGATTATAATAAGAGGTGATATAGAATGGCAAAGTTTATTGATAAGATGATGGATATGATGAAATTAAATGATTATGATGATTATGACGAAGAATATGAATATGATGAAGAACAAAACGAAGAATCAGCTACATCATCTAATGTTTCTGATCTTAAACATATTAAAAGTTATTCAAAAAAGAAAAGTAATGCTACGAATATAGTTAATTTTCAAGCTAACGTTCAAATGGAAGTGGTAGTTATTCAACCAGAAACATATGATGAGGCTCAAGACATATGTGATCATATTAAATCAAAAAAACCTGTAATAATTAATTTGGATAAGATGGATAGAAATATAGCTCAAAGGATAATGGATTTTATTAGTGGATCTTGTTATACCTTAAATGGTAACTTGCAAAGAGTTACAAATAATATATTTTTGATTGCACCTGAAAATGTTGATATTGCTGGTGATTTTCGAGAAGAACTAAAGTCTAATGGGATTATTTTACCTTGGAAAAGTGAACAATAATTATTCGCTAAAATAGACTAATTAAGGAGTGAATTCCATGTATTACGCATTAAGAACTATAGAATTATTTTTGTATGCCTTAGAAATATTGATTTTAGTAAGAGTACTATTATCATGGGTTCCAAGAGCATATAATAATCCCTTTGCAAAATTTATACTTCAGATAACCGAACCAATATTAGCTCCAATTAGAAAACTCATAGATAAATCAATCTTCGGAGGAAAAGGAAATGTATTGGATTTTTCCCCATTGATTGCGTTTTTATTACTTAGAATCTTACAATCTCTAGTAAATAACTTAATGAAGTAGGTTAGACTTATGTTAGATAAAAATGAAGATATTTTGATTGTCAATAAGATTATTGATAAAGGTAAACTTGCATCATTAAGGCAAACTAATATGTTTACAGATTTTTTGAACATTCATGAACAAAGCTTATTTATTTCTAATAAAAATAAATTATCGAATATTAATCATATTTTTTATGGTGGTTATGAATATAGCGAAAGAAAAATTATAGCATTTTATCCAGATTATATTGACTATGATAATATTGATTATCCTATAGAGACCTTGAAAATTTCTCCTAGGAATAAGAAGTTTTCTAATAATTTGACTCATCGTGATTTTTTAGGTGCTATATTGAATCTTGGTATTACACGAAGTAAAATCGGAGATATTATAGTAAAAGATAATTACGCAATTGTATTTGTTATAAAACCTGTATCTGATTTTATAATATCTAATCTGGAAAAAGTAAAACAAACAGTAGTTGATATAAAAACAATATATGATTTACCACAAGAAATATTAACTCCAAGTTTTCAGCCTGTAAAAGGAACAGTTTCATCTATTAGATTAGATTCTGTTGTTTCTCTAGCTTTTCCTTTGTCACGAGGAAAAGCCCTTACATTAATTAAGAACAAAAACGTATATGTAAATAGTAAATTAACCTTGTCTCCTTCATGCAAGTTATCTCAGGGAGACATAGTATCAGTAAGAGGGATGGGGAAATTCCAATTTTATGATATAGGTAGCAGAACTAAAAAAGATAGAATTTATATTGAATTAAAAAGATATACTTAGGAGGAATAATATGTTAACACCTTTAGACATTGAGGGAAAAAGTTTTAAAAAATCATTATTTGGTTATTCTCCAGCTGAAGTAAAAAATGCAATAACAGAAATTTTAACAGATTATGAAAAAATGTATAAAGAAAACATTGAGTTAAAGGATAAAGTTAACTTATTAAATGAAGGTATAAAGTACTATAAAACAATTGAAGAGACACTTCAAAATACTTTGTTATTAGCAGAGAAAACTGCTGAAGAAACCAAATCAAATGCACATAAAAGAGCTGAGATAATTGAAAAAGAAGCTGAAGTCAAAGCTCAAACAATAGTGGAAGATGCTAGAAATGAAGTGTATAGAATTAGTCAAAAGAAAGAGGAGCTTGTTCAACAATATGATGCGTCTAAGATACAAATTAGACAATTTCTAAAAGCTCAACTTGAATTGACTAATAGTAATACTTTAGAAAATAAACCAATCGATATAGACGATATTCTTGCTCAGACATCAATTGAAGAAGCTGCAGCAACTAAAATAAGTGACCTATCAGTAAAACAGATTGATGATGAATAAGAAAAAATATGTTTCTTATAGTAAATTTAACTTTCTTATGCTAAAATAAAGTTCGAGAGGCTGTCCTCTAGGACTTTTCTTTTACTATTATAGAATTATTAATAATGCACTTAAGGTGTATAAAAAGGAATGTTTAAAATATGAAACAAATTGAAGTGAAAACAAAGACAAATAACTACAATATTATTATTAGTAATAATTTTAATTCTTTACAAGAACACCTATCAAAAATAGGTATGGACCATAAGAAAATATGCATAATAACAGATGATAATGTTAGTAAGTTATATTTAGATACTTTATGTAGTATATTATCTAAAATTACTGATGAGTTATCTTATTTAGTAATCCCTCATGGTGAAGCTAATAAGAATCTTGATACAATTAACATAATCTATAAGAAGATGATAGAAGAAAAATTGGATAGAGAATCTTACATAATTGCTCTTGGTGGTGGTGTTACAGGAGATATGGTCGGTTATGCTTCAGCAACTTATATGAGAGGGAATAACTTTATTCAGATACCAACTACTTTACTTTCTCAAGTTGATAGTAGTATAGGGGGCAAGACAGGAGTAGATTTTGATGGTTACAAGAATATTGTTGGAGCTTTCCATCAACCTAAGTTAGTATATATTAATACAAATACATTGTTAACATTGCCTAAAAAAGAAATCAGCGCTGGTATGGGTGAAATCATTAAGCATGGACTTATTGCCAGTAAAGAATATTTTACTTATATTAGAGCCAATAGTTCAAAAATAATGAATCTGGATAATGAAATTATGGAACAACTGATATATGAATCTTGTGTTATAAAAAGTAAAGTTGTTTCAATGGATGAAAAAGAAAAAGGGGTTAGGGCTACCCTTAATTTTGGACATACAATAGGTCATGCTGTTGAAAGACTATTTGATTTTAATCTATTACATGGAGAATGTGTAGGTCTAGGTATGGTATCAGCTGCATATCTATCTTATTTATTAAATCAAATTGATTCTAGTGAGCTAGACGATATAAAAGCCTGTATCCAGAGTTTTGATTTGCCCATTAAAATTGATAAACTAAATGAATTAGAGATTTATAATGAACTATATCATGACAAAAAAACAAAAAATAATGAACTGAATTTTATACTTTTAAATGGAATAGGTTCATGTGAAATTAGAAATGACTTATATAAAGAAGAAATAATGAAAGCAATTAAATATATTTTATAAGGAGATATGTAATGATAGTAATGTTAATAAGTGTTATATTACTTATAGGTTTAGACCAATTTACAAAATATTTAACAGTATTGAATATTCCAGAAAGAACATATATCCCAATACTTAATGATGTCTTTGGCCTGACTTATGTTAAAAACAAGGGTGCAGCATTTGGTATGCTACAAGAACAAATATGGTTATTTATAATATTCACTACAGTAATTTTGATTGGGATTTTTTATTTTTATACAAAAATACCAAAAGACAGGAAATACTATCCTATTAGATTTACAATGATTCTATTCATAGCTGGAGCTATTGGGAATTTTGTAGATAGAATTAGATTAAGATATGTTGTTGACATGTTATACTTTAAACTAATAGATTTTCCCGTATTTAATATGGCTGATTGCTATGTAGTTGTTGGAGCTATTCTATTGATAGCATTGATGATATTTAAGTACAAGGACGAAGATTTTGCTTTTATGAAGAGGAGTACTAAATAATGGATAGTTATACATTTTTGATTGAGGCAGAAGATGTAGGAATAAGAATAGATAAATTTATCTCAGATAGATTGCCTGATTATTCTAGGTCATTTATACAGAAATTGATAAAAGAAAATGATCTTACTGTAAATAATAGTGGAATAAAATCTAATTATAAATTAAAAGCAGGGGATGAAATAAATATTGTTATACCTGCACCAAAAGAACTTGATATAGTAGCAGAGGATATACCACTGGATATTGTATATGAAGATAAAGATGTAATACTGGTTAATAAACCTCAAGGTATGGTGGTTCATCCTGCACCAGGACACTATACGGGAACATTGGTTAATGCTATCATGTATCATTGTAAAGATGATTTGTCAGGAATCAATGGAGTAATGAGACCAGGTATAGTTCATCGTATTGATAAAGATACATCAGGAGTTTTGATAATATGTAAGAATGATAAAGCTCACGAGAGTATAGCTAAACAATTAAAGGATCATACAATAACAAGAAAATATAATGCAATCGTTTATAATAATCTAAAAGAAGATGAAGGTGTAATTAATGCTCCTATAGGTCGCCATCCAGTCAATCGTAAACAAATGGCAGTTAATCCTATCAATGGTAAAGAAGCAATTACACATTATAAAGTTCTTGAAAGAATTAATCAATATACTTACGTTGAATTGCAGCTTGAAACAGGTAGAACACATCAGATTAGAGTTCATATGACAAGTATTAATCATCCATTGTTGGGTGATCCTGTTTATGGTCCTAAAAGTGATAGGTTCAAGTTGAAAGGACAGGCTTTACATGCAAGAGTGTTAGGATTTGTACATCCTACTACTAATGAGTATATGGAGTTTGAAGCACCTTTGCCTAATTATTTTACTGGTTTATTAAAGAAATTAAGAAATATGTAATAGAGATAAGAAAGGAAAGAATAATTAATGAAGATAGCTAGTAACACAAGATATGAAGATGTTGATTTTAACGATAGTAATTTGGAGTTTTTGGATATACAAAAATCTTCCTTTACTAATTGTACTTTCAAAAATGCTAAATTGGATGAATCAATTATTAAGAGTTGTGAATTTATAAAGTGTGATTTTAAATCTTCTAGATTAAATGTATCTGATATTAAAAATTCAGCATTTCTAAATTGTAAATTTGGTTTTGCTGATTTATTTGGCGCAAAATTCACAGATTGTAAGATGGTAGGTTCAACATTTGATGAATCCAATTTATTAGGGGTAGTTATAGTAAGAGGTGATTTTTCATACACCAATTTGAAATTTCATGATTTTAAGGGGTTGGATTTTAGTGAGGTTAATTTAACTAGAGCTGACCTGACTGGATGTAATTTGGAAAAAGTAATATTCAATGGAGCCAAATTAAGTTATACTAATTTACATAAAGCCAAGCTGAATGGTTGTGATTTCAGAGAAGCAATAATTGAAGGAATAAATTTATCAGAGTTAGATTTACATAATGTTAAATTGGATATAGCGGGGTGTATTTTGTTGGCTACATCGTTTGGGGCTAAAGTAGAGTGAAGGTATAATAAATCATTAATGAAGTTAACGGTCGCGAAAATAGTATAGGGGAATATTTCGTCAGCTAATTAAACGTCCGTGTTTAAATAGCTGAGTTCGCCGTCCATGGCTCACTGCTACATATTCCCCTATACTATTTTTGCTCTTTAGTCAATTATTATTGTATGTGAGTTAATATGGCTTGTGGAAAGGTATAATTAGTTAGGTTTTTATTTGTTAATTCCAACAATCAATAATAGATAATGTAAAATATACGAACTCGACAAAGATAAATATACGAACTCAGTGCACACAAAGCATATTTATATTATAAGAATAAGTCTTAAGAGTAGTAAATATGCTGTTTTTAGAAGTTTTATAGTAGTTCTTATATTATTTACTATATGAACAGTGTCATAAAACTACGAAAAAAATAAATGGATATGGTAATACCCCTTGGAAGATATGTGGTTGACCATAAATATATTATGTAAACAATGTTGCGATTTATATAGATGAAGGAGAAAAAACATGAATTTAGAACCCAATATTATTGATATGACAATGATAATAGAAAAATATATAAACCATCTTAAAATAAATAGATTGTCTAAAGCAACTATAAAGAATTATAATGTCACTCTTAACCAATTTATGAATTTCATAATAGAGAGTAGAGGTACACAATATATTGAAGAAGATAATGTCAAAAATATTATTGATAGTTTTTTAGAAGAATTGGATAGAGATGACTATAATTATAAAACAAGAAGTATTAATGCAAAAAGAAATACATTAACTGGTTTATTCAAGTTTGCTAATGAGGAAGAATTGATTCATATCAGTGTGACTCATAAGCTGAAATCACTTAAGGTAGATGCTACTAGAGAAAAACCAGTACTTAGCAAAGATGAAATCAATAAGATATTAAAATATCTAGAGAATGAAGTCAGTATTGAGACTAGAAAAGAATATGACATTCTAGAAGACAAATATTTTAATATATATTATAAGATAAGGAATAGATTTTTGTTCAATTTGTTTTTATATACTGGTTTAAGAATCTCTGAAACCGCAAAAGTCATGTGGGATGATATTAATCTTGAAAGTAAACTATTAACTGTAACAGGTAAAGGAAATAAAACAAGGTGGATTCCTTTAAATAGTAAATTAATGTTTGAGTACTTTAAGTACAAAACAGCAATAGAACGTTTAGAGAAAGCTGCAAGTAGAGAAAATGTTAAGTTGAATAGATTAATTTATAAAAGTGTATATCTGTTTCCATCGCTATATAAAGTTGATGATGATTTGCCTATGTCCACCAGAAGAATAACCATAATTATAAAAGATCTATTGGATAGAGCAGAAATAAATACAAAAAGAAGCGATAATAAAAAAATAACACCTCATAGTTTAAGACATACCTTTGCAACTTATCTATTAGATAGTGGGGTACCAGTAAGAATTGTAAGTGATATTCTAGGTCACAGCCGAACAAGTACTACTTTTGATAATTATATCCAAATTA
>NZ_BTPU01000093.1:0-22268 GCF_036985595.1 Vallitalea maricola
TATTAGCATACTGGCTAATATTTTAGCTGCAAAACAATTATCAGAAAAAACAGGAAAAGGATTATCTAAAAGAGAAATTATTAATCAACAAAGAGAATTTGAGAGAGAGACAAAATGTAATAAAGTCTTTAATATGGATAGACAAGATCCTAACTTTCCAAAAGAATTTGCAAAATTTATAAAAAGATATAATAACTATTGTGATAAAAGTGGACAACCTAATAGAAAGGTAAAGCCTCTTAACGCTAATCCAACTTTAAAAGAAGTAGAAGAACTTAGTTTGAATATGGGTAGTGGAGGAGATAGTGGATATACTGGTAATGGTAATTCATTTATAGTAGCTGGTCTAGAATCTGGAGAAATTGTTTTACCAGATTTATATGGTTCAGCTATACAAGGTGCCATTAATCATGTAGGTATGTATGATTCAAGTAAATATTATAGTCTTTCATCTAAATGTTTTTTTACTGCTAATAATGACAAGAATAAAAATGGTTTAGGATATAGTTATGTAGGAGTAGGTTATGAATCTCCTAACTATTATAGAGATGCATTTGACCAAGTCTACTGTGCTTATGTTAAAAATCATGATAGTGATGAACTTAATGCATTAAATAAAGCAAAAAGTGAGGCAAATATTGGTGAAAAATATAGTGTTTTATCATTAAAATCAAATACAAGTAAATGGTATTGTTCAAAGGTTGCCTGGTATGGGTACAAATATGGGGCAAATGTAGATATTGACTGCAACGGAGGTTTATTTGTAAAACCTGTAGATATATATAAAGACTCAGATGTAGTTATCTGGAAACATTATGAATAGTATGTAATAATTAATAATTACATAATTTAGTACTATATTTAATATTTAGATCAACTCTTAAACCCTTAAGTCTTATACAAGACTAAGGGTTTTATTATATATGTTAAAAATTATTTCTTATTAATAAACAGCATTTTAAGATAATATTTAATAAAATTACAATTATAGACTAAATAATATGAATTGTTTAATTAATAAGTCTGAAATAATAGTAATAAAAAAATATAAATAATTAGATTAATTTAATATGAATGTTATATTCATGTAGACATTAAGTAAGAAATATGATAATATATTTTGTGGTAAAAAATATTTTGAAAATATATCAAATTATATGATATAATGGTAAATAAGGAAGTTATTTAAAAACTAATGCAACTGATGTAATATAATAAATAAACTGTAAAAAATATAAGGAGAAAAATATGGATTATAATGTATTAAATAATTTATTGAAGGTTATTCAAGAATCAAATTTACCTTATGTTGAAATTAAGACAGATGAACTTTATTTGAAAGCCAAAAATAATCAAGATTGTATTAAAGAAGAAAAAACTTATCTAACTGAAGGCAAAAAAGAAGATGCTTCTAAATATAATATATCAAGATGTCAAGATGAATGTGTAACAACTGAAATTCCTCAAAATATAGAAATTATCACATCACCTCTTGTAGGGAAAATTTCATTCACTAATCAAAATAACAAGCAATATATATCCGTAGGTAATAAAGTTAATAAAGGAGATATTGTATGTACTATTGAAGCCATGAAAATGGTAAATGAAATAGTAAGTAAATATACTGGAACAGTTGTAGATATACTTGTTAAGTCAGATGAATTAGTTGAGTATGGTAGGGAGTTGTTTGTGATACAAATTGATTAAGATAATTGAGGTGATAAAGTGTTCAAAAAAATATTAATAGCTAATAGAGGAGAAATAGCAGTCAGAGTTATTCGTGCATGTAAAGAAATGGGAATAAAAACCTTAGCCGTATATTCAGACATAGATAGAAACAGTCTGCATACCAAATTAGCTGATGAAACCATATGCATTGGTTCTGCAAATGCAAAAGAAAGTTATTTAAATACATATACTATATTATCAGCAGCAGTTCATAAAGGTGTTGATGCCATTCATCCAGGATATGGGTTTTTATCTGAAAATAGTCAATTTGCTAGGATGTGCGAAGAATGTAATATAACTTTCATTGGTCCATCCAGCAATACAATCGAATTAATGGGTAATAAAGTGAATGCTAGAAATATTGTAAGGCAGATGAACTGTCCTGTAATGAATGCAATAGAGAGTGTTAAGATAGACGAAATACATAATATAGATATTGAAAAAGAAATAGGTTATCCAGTTATTATAAAAGCTGTTTCAGGTGGTGGAGGAAGAGGTATTCGAGTTGTAAATAGTAAAGATGAACTCTATAATAATATTCTTAACGCTAAAACTGAAGCTGAAAATTATTTTGGTAATGCAGAGTTATATATTGAAAAATACATAAAGAATGCAAGGCATATAGAATTTCAGATATTAGCAGATAACTATGGAAATGTAGTTCATCTAGGAGAACGTGAATGTTCTATACAGCGAAAAAATCAAAAAATGATTGAAGAATGTCCTTCAAGCATCATAGATAATGATATGAGAAATACTATGGGGCAGCTTGCAATAGCCATTGCAAAACAAGTAAATTATTCTGGTGTTGGTACAGTAGAATTTCTGCTGGATGATAATATGAATTATTATTTCCTTGAAATGAATACCAGAATACAAGTTGAACATCCAGTAACGGAAATGGTTACAGGTATAGATTTGATCAAAGAGCAGATTAAAGCAGCTGCTGGATTGAGTTTGAACATCAAGCAAGAGGATATTTGTATAACTGGACATTCAGTTGAATGCAGGATAAATGCAGATGATGCAGAGAACAACTTCATACCTCAGACTGGAATTATAAAACGGCTTATATTACCAGGAGGTCCAGGAGTTAGAGTTGACTCTTCTGTATTTAATGACTATTATATATCCCATTATTACGATTCATTACTGGCAAAAATAATAGTTCATGGTAAAAATAGAGATGAAGCCATAAAAATAATGAAGAGAGCATTAAAAGAAACAGAAATCAAAGGGATAAAGAATAATATAGATTTTCAATACAATATTATTTGTTGTGCTGAATTTGAATCGGGAAAATATAATACTCAGATGATTAGTTAAGGAAAGGTGAGGATATGATTAAAAATAATATTGCCGAAAATTATATTAATGATATTAAAACCAATCAAAGTAAACCTAATAATGATTTGGAATTGCCTAATATATGGATAAAATGTAGTAACTGTAAAAAAATAATGTATTATATGACAGTAGACAATAATGATAAGGTATGTCCATATTGTAACAATCATTTAAGGTTAACAGCAGAGGAAAGAATAGACATGATTCTAGATAATGGATCATTTGAAGAATTTTGTGAAGAAATACCTAATGTTAATTATCTGGATTTTGAAGGTTATTCACAAAAGATAGATAGATTGCAGAAAGAACTAAACACAAGTGAGGCAGTAATAACTGGTAAAGGATCTATTAATAATAAAAAGATAGTTATATGTATTATGCAGAGTCAGTTTATGATGGGAAGTATGGGAGCTGTAGTAGGAGAAAAAATAATGCGTGCAATAGAAGCTGCAATAGAAGGTGAACTTCCTTTGATAATCTTCACTGCATCAGGAGGTGCCAGGATGCAAGAAGGCATGATATCTCTTATGCAGATGGCAAAAATAAGCGGTGGCTTAAGTAGGTTATCAAAGAGTGGACAACTCTATATTACTGTAATCACTGATCCTACAACAGGAGGCGTAACTGCAAGTTTTGCCATGCAGGGAGATATTATACTAAGCGAACCTAATGCGCTTATTGGTTTTGCAGGCAAAAGAGTAATAAAACAAACACTCAGAAAGGACTTACCAGAGGGCTTTCAGACAGCTGAATTTGTACTGGAACATGGATTTATTGATAGGATTGTCCATAGAAAAGAGTTAAAAGATATCTTAAGTAAAATATTAACTATGCATGGGAGATAATAGAATGAATGAGAATAATAATAATCTTACAGCTTGGGAAAAAGTTCAGCTTGCCAGATTATCTGAGAGACCTAATGCAGATGAATACATATATAACATATTAGATGATTTCCTTGAATTTCATGGTGATCGTTACTACGGTGATGATAAGTCAATAATTGGAGGAATAGGAGTTATAGATGGAATCAATGTAACTGTAATTGGACAATTAAAAGGAAAGACCTTAGAGGAAAATATAACTAGAAACTTTGGAATGACTATGCCGGAAGGTTACAGAAAATCTTTAAGATTAATAAAACAAGCTGAGAAGTTCAACAGGCCAGTCATATGTTTTGTAGATACACCAGGAGCTTATTGTGGTGTGGATGCTGAAGAAAGAGGACAAGGAGAAGCTATAGCGAGGAATTTAATAGAGCTTATGGATATATCAGTACCAATAGTTTCCATTGTCATAGGTGAAGGTGGTAGTGGTGGTGCACTGGCATTAAGTATAGCCGATAGAATACTGATGTTAGAGAATGCGGTATATTCTATTATATCACCAGAAGGTTTTGCTAGTATTCTATGGAAAGATAATACCAAAGCTGAAAAGGCGGCAGAAGTTATGAAAATCACAGCAGATGATTTATATGGATTAGGTATTATAGATGACGTTATAGAAGAACCAGCTGGAGGTGCACATTGCTCAAAAGAATATATTTTCAAGGAAATAAAGATTAGAATATTACAAGAGTTAAAGGAATTACTATCATTGGATAAAGAAGAATTATTACAAAAGCGATATAGTAAATATAGAGCTATAGGTAAAGCATGAAGGATAAGATAATAAATAGTATGAAAGGGTAAAATTGAATGAGCCAAACATATCAAATGGTTACCTTAAAACTTAGACATAATTATTTTAAAAATTATGTTTATATCATAATAGATAATGAAACTCGCTATGGAGCTATAATAGACCCTGCTTGGGAATTGGATGAAATAGAGAAAACAATTACTAAGTATCAAATAGAGCTCAAAAGTATTTTAATAACTCATGCACATTATGACCATATAAATTTAGTAAATCCTCTAGTTGATAAGTATGATGCAGATGTATATATATCAGCAGATGAATCAGAATGCTTTGGTTTTACTTGTAAGAATCAGATAAGAATAAGTGATAATCAAATATTGAAATTAGGCAATACATCAATTAAGTGTATGCTTACACCTGGGCATACTATAGGAAGTACCTGTTTCCTATGTTATCGGCATATATTTACTGGGGATACATTATTTAGTGAAGGATGTGGTTTATGTACATCCTATAGTGGTTCTGCTGAAAAGATGTATCATAGTATTCAAAAGATAAAAAAAGAAATACCAGGTAATATAAGAGTATATCCTGCTCATTCCTATGGATTCAAACCAGGACATACGTTAGATTATCTTAAGTACAATAACGTATATCTTATATTGGAAGATAAACAAACTTTCATAGATTTTAGAATGCGAAAAAACCAGAAAGATTTATTCAATTTCTGTTAATATAAAAAGTTGATTCCAGGTTATGCTGCTTGATTATAAGATACTAAATATTATAGAATGTATAAACAAGTATATGTACTACTAGTGGAGGTAATAATGAAATATACAGATATAACGACAGAGCTTGTTGAAAGCGATAAATCAATACCATTAACAATGAGTTTTTGTTCTTTAAAAAGCATTGATTATATAGAAGATGAGTTTATTAATACATATTTAAATATGAATGAAAAAGATTATTACAACAAATTAAAATATGATGCAAGAAAAATTTCTTTTCTATTGGGCAGAGTATCTTCCAAAAGAGCTATTGCATCTTACATGGATTGTAATGATTATCAAAGTATATCCATAGAAAAAGGAATATTCTGTAACCCCATTGTCAAATGTAATAATCATAACATCACTGTGACTATTACCCATACTAAACATATAGGGATGACTGCGGCTACAAAAGAATTTTATCCAATAGGGATAGATATTGAAGGAATTGACAAACATTATACAAAAGCAATAAAAACACAATTGACTGATAAAGAAATACAATTAGTAGAACAACATTCATTGGGAGCAGAAGTGGGATTTGTAACTCTATGGACTATAAAAGAGGCACTATCAAAAGTGTTGAGAATAGGGTTTTTAACATCTCTAAAAACATATGAAGTTGAACGTATAGAGGGTAATGATTATTGCATAAATGGTTATTACAAAAATTTTAAGATGTTCAAGTCTACAACTTATAAAATTGATAAATATTTAGTTACTATATGTTATCCATCTAAATGTGACTTAAAGCTTAATTATGAAACAGTATATAATGCAATAATAAATGATTTATAGTTATATAGGTGCATAAACTATATAGCTATGATTTATTATGCTGTGAATGTAAATTATTAGAGAGGAGCTAGAAAAATGAAAGTAGTATTTATGTTTTCCGGGCAGGGTTCTCAGTATTATAATATGGGATTGGATTTGTATAATAATAATACCATTTTTAAAAAGTATATGAATGAATTAGATCAAATAGTAATAGATAACATGGGAAAATCAATTATAGATGTTTTGTATAGATCAGGGTCTAAGAATCCTTTCGATAATGTATTATATACATCAGTAGCTATATTTATGGTTGAATATTCTTTAGCGAATCTGTTAATAGAAACTGGAATTAATCCAGATTATGTTATTGGATCTAGTATTGGGGAATATACATCAGCAGCAGTTTCCAATGTTATGAGTTATGATGATACTATTAGAGCTATATTAAAATTGTCACAATTAGTAAAAGACAATTGTAAGGAAGGTTCCATGTTAGCAGTTTTGGAAAACAGAAAAATATATGATGACATTCCTATATTAAAGAATAATTCAGAAATGGCTGCTGTGAATTTCGATTCACATTTTGTTTTATCTGGAAGTATAGAAGGTATCAATGAAATACAAAAATATCTAAAATCTCAGGAAATCGTATGTGCCAAGCTACCAGTTAGATATGCTTTTCACTCTTCTATGATGGATATAGTTGCAACAGGTTACAAGGATTATTTGCGTACCAGAATACTTAATAAGCCTCAAATCAACTATATATCTTGTGTAACAGGTGGTCATATAAAAGATATAAAAAACGATTATTATTGGGATACGGTCAGGAAACCAATACAATTCCAAAATGCTGTAAATAATTTAGATATTGATGAAGAGTACTATTTAATTGATGTAGGACCATCGGGAACTTTAGCTAACTTTAGTAAACGTATACATTCAAAAGGTATAAAACCAAATAATTTTCAGATAATGACACCTTTTTATAATGAGCTTAAGAATCTAGAAATGCTCACCAAATATTTTCCAAACGGAAGTAAACCATCCATTAAGATTTCTAGTTCAAATAACAATAATAAATTAACATATATGTTTCCAGGACAAGGATCTCAGGTAAAAGGTATGGGAGCAGGGTTATTTGAAGAATTTAGACAGCTTACGAATAAGGCAAGTGACATATTAGGGTATTCAATAGAAGAGCTATGTATTGAAGATTTAAATGACCTATTAAGCAGAACAGATTATACTCAACCAGCACTTTATGTTGTTACTGCAATGTCATATCTTAAGAAAATAAAAGAGACAGGACAAAAACCTGACTTTGTAATTGGACATAGCTTAGGAGAATATGTAGCTCTATTTGCAGCAGGTGCTTATGATTTTGAGACAGGATTAAATATTGTGAAAAAAAGAGGAGAATTAATGAATCGAGCTACTGGCGGAGGTATGGCCGCAGTGATTGGTTTAACTAGTGAAGAGGTTGAAAAAGTACTAATAGATAATAAACTTAACACTATAGATATAGCTAATCTAAATTCTATGAAACAAATTGTAATATCAGGAATGAAAACAGATATAGAAAAAGCAGAAGAAATATTTTCTAGTGTTGAAGGAACAATGATGTTCATACCTCTAAAAACAAGTGGTGCATTCCATTCAAGATATATGGAGGATGCTAGAAAAGAATTTGAAGATTATCTCTATAATATATCCTTCTCGAATTTAGAGATACCTGTTATCTCAAATGTTAATGCTAGGGAATACACTCAAAGGGATATTAAAACTAATCTAATAGAACAGATAAATCATTCAGTTAGATGGGAAGAGAGTATTAGGTATCTAATTGGATTTGGTAAGATGGAGTTTGAAGAGATAGGACCTGGTAATGTGTTAACAAAATTAGTTCAAAGAATAAAAAGAGAAAGTAAATAATATTTTAATGAATAGGTGAGGAGAATGAATATGAGTAGAAATGAAATATTAGAAATTGTAAAAGAGAATGTTATAGAAGTACTTCCTGATTTAGAAGAGCATGTATTCAAAGATGATGATAAATTAGTTGATCTAGGAGCTAATTCTATAGACCGTGCAGAAATAGTTATGATGACAATGGAATCTCTATCCCTGCAAATTCCAAGAGTAGAACTTTCAGGGGTAAAAAATATTGGAGAGCTAGTTGATACATTCTATAAAAAACTTAATGAAAACTAGGCATTAGGAATTAATTAAAGATGTTTATTTAGAGTTATGTACATAATTGAAGGAGATATAATATGGTTTCTGTAGGAATTGAATCAATGAATGTTTTTGGCGGAATAACATATCTAGATGTAATTGAACTGGGAAAATACCGAGATATAGATACCTCTACATTTAAAAAATTACTTATTAAAGAAAAGACAGTACCTCTTCCTTGTGAAGATCCTGTCACTAATGGAGTTAATGCAGCTAAACCATTGGTGGATACCATGTCACAGGCAGATAAAGATAGGATAGAATTATTGATTACTTGCTCAGAATCAGGAATAGACTTTGGAAAATCAATGAGTACATATATTCATTATTATTTAGGGTTAAATCGTAACTGCCGTTTATTTGAAATGAAAAATGCATGTTATTCTGGTACTGCTGGACTTCAGATGGCTGTTAATTTCATACTATCACAGGTTTCTCCGGGTGCAAAGGCACTGGTTATAATAACTGATACATCTAGGTTTATGGTAGAAGATGGCGGTAAAAATCTAAACATGGATTGGGAGTTTTTTGAACCAACCTCTGGAGCAGGTGCAGCAGCAATCTTGGTAAGTGAAACACCTCAAGTATTTCAAATAGATGTAGGAGCTAATGGATATTATGGTTACGAGGTTATGGATACATGTCGTCCAACTCCTGATGGTGAAGCTGGTGATGCTGACTTAGGTTTAATGTCATATCTAGATTGTTGTGAGCAATCATTCTTAAAATATAAGGAAAGAGTTGTAGATGCAGATTATCATGATACATTTGGGTATCTTGCCTGTCATACACCTTTTGGAGGAATGGTGAAGACAGCACACAAAACAATGATGAGAAAGTTGTATAGAGCGAAAACTCCTGAAATAGAAGGAGATTTTAAACAACGTGTAGAACCAGGACTTAAGTATTGTCAAAAAGTTGGTAATATAATGGGAGCTTCTATATTTATGGCTTTAGCAAGCATCATTGATAATGGACAATTTGATATTCCAAAAAGGATTGGCTGTTTTTCATATGGTTCTGGGTGTTGTTCAGAATTCTACAGCGGAGTAGTCACGAAACAAGGTCAAGAAAGACTACTACGTTTTAATATAGAGCAGAAATTAGACAATCGTTATAAATTATCTATGGGTGAATATGAGAAATTATTGGTGTACAGCAGTAAAGTGAAATTTGGAGTAAGAAATATTAAAGTAGACTTTGATTTATTCCCTAATATAACGGATTTTTGCCAAGGAAAACTTATATTAGATGAGATTAAAGAATTTCATAGGGAATATAAATGGGTCTAAAAAATTGGGTATTGTATTAAAAGCAGGAGGATTAATGGATGTATACTATTGAAAATCATAATAAAGAAGACATTGTTATTACTGGATGTGGTGTGACTTCTGCTGGCTCACAAGGGAAAAAACAATTTACATCAGTATTGTTGAATGGCAAGAATAATTTTGGAGTAATGGCAAGACCTGGAAGACAGAAAGATAGTTCTTATATAGGAGCAGAGATACCGTCCTTAGTTTATCCAGAGCATATATCAAAAAAAACTATAAGAACGGCTTCTTTTTCTGGTAAAGCTGCAATGGTGACCATTGATGAGGCTTGGAATGAAGCAAAATTGAACTTAGTGGATTCTGAAAGGATAGGACTTATTATAGGAGGCTCTAATTTTCAACAGAGAGAATTAATGACTAAGTATGAAAAATATTACGGCAATACTTATTTTATACCACCAACTTATGCATTATCTTATATGGATAGTGATGTATGTGGATTTTGTACAGAACAGTATGGGATAAATGGGTTAGCATATACAGTAGGAGGGGCTTCTGCTAGTGGACAAGTAGCAATTCTTCAGGCAATACAAGCTGTTCAATCTGGACAAGTTGACGTTTGTATTGCTTTAGGAGCCTTGATGGACTTATCTTATTTGGAATGTCAGGCATTTCGTTCTTTAGGAGCAATGGGAACAGAGCTTTATAAAGAAGAACCTGAAAGATCCAGCCGACCATTTGACAGGGATAGGGATGGTTTTATTTTTGGTGAGAGTTGTGGAGCAGTAGTGATTGAAAAATTAAACACTGCTATAGAGCGTCATCTAAAGCCATACGCTTCAATTACTGGATGGTCTATGGTAATAGATGGGAATAGAAATCCTAATCCTTCCTATGATGGTGAAGTTAGAGCAATAAAAGAAGCATTACAAAAAGCTGATTTAGAACCAGGAGCAATTGATTATATTAATCCTCATGGGACAGGTTCTATCATAGGAGATGAAACAGAAATCAGGGCAATTCATGCTTGCAAGCTTAACCATGCTTTTATTAATGCAACTAAATCTGTTATTGGACATGGGTTAAGTGCAGCTGGTACTGTTGAAGTTATCGCTACATTGATGCAGATGAAAGAAGGCAGGCTTCATCCGACTAGAAACTTAGAAAACCCCATAGATTCAACTTTAAACTGGGTCAGACAGGAATCTATACCACATTGTATACAAAATGCAATAAATATTAGTATAGGATTCGGAGGCGTTAACACTGCACTATGTTTACAAAGGATACAATAATAATAGTACAAGGAGGACAAATAAAATGCTTAGTGTTGGAATAGAAGCAATAAATGTATTTGGTGGTACAACATATTTAGATGTAATGAATTTAGCCAAATACCGTAATCTAGATATTCCTAGATTAGAAAATTTATTAATGAAAGAGAAAACAGTGGCTCTTCCTTATGAAGACCCTGTGACGTTTGGGGTAAATGCTGCAAAACCAATAATAGATTCCCTTACTGAAGAAGAGAAAAACAGTATAGAACTTTTAATTACTTGTACAGAATCAGGTATAGATTTCGGGAAATCAATGAGTACATATATACATGAGTATCTAGGATTAAATCGTAATTGTCGTATGTTTGAATTAAAAGGAGCTTGTTATTCTGGTACTGCTGGATTTCAGATGGCAGTTAATTTTATTTTATCTCAAGTATCTCCTGGGGCAAAGGCTTTAGTAATTGCTTCAGATATATCTAGATTCATGGTAGCACCGGGAGGAGAAGCATTAACTGAGGACTGGTCTTTCGCAGAACCAAGTTCTGGTGCAGGTGCAGCGGCTATATTAGTTAGTGATAATCCTCATGTATTTCAGGTAGATGTTGGCGCTAATGGATATTATGGTTATGAGGTTATGGATACATGCAGACCTATACCAGATAGTGAAGCAGGTGATGCAGATATCTCATTGTTATCTTATCTAGACTGCTGTGAACAAGCGTTATTGGAGTATAAAAAGAGGGTAGCAGAAGTTGATTACAAAAGTACATTCCAATATCTTGTTTTCCACACACCTTTTGGAGGTATGGTGAAAGGTGCTCACCGTACTATGATGAGAAAAATGATGAAAGCAAAACAATCAGAGATCAATATAGATTTTGATGAACGTGTAATGCCAGGACTAACTTATTGTCAAAGGGTCGGGAATATAATGGGCGGAACTATATTTATGGCATTAGCAAGCACTATTGATAATGGCCAATTTGGTTCAAATAAAAGACTAGGATGCTTTTCATATGGTTCTGGATGTTGTTCAGAGTTCTACAGTGGAATTGTAACAAAAAAAGGTCAAGAATTACAACGTCGTTTTAAGATAAAGGAACAATTGGATAATCGTTATGAATTAACTATAGACGAATATGAAAGTCTATTGAAAGGAAGCAGTGCTGTAAAATTCGGTACTAGAAATACAAAACTGGATTTGAATATGATTCCAGGTGTAGTGAAAGCATCTCAAGGGAAAGAACGCTTATTTTTATCAGAGATAAAAGAATATCATAGAAAATATAGGTGGGTATAATGAATTATAAAACTATTATACCAGAATACAAAAACAATGTTTGCTATATACAAATAAATAGACCTGAGGCTAACAATAGCATCAATGATATTCTTATAGAAGAATGTACAAGAGTTCTTGACCTGTGTGACGAAAATATCAAGATTGTAGTGATTAAAGGATTAGAAGATGTATTTTGTCTTGGAGCAGATTTTAATGAAATTCATGCCAATATATCAAAAGGCAATTATAGTAATCAAAGTCCAGAACCACTATATAATCTTTGGTTAAAATTAGCTACTGGACCTTATATAACTATAGCTTATGTAAGAGGGAAGGCAAATGCAGGAGGAGTAGGGTTTGTCGCAGCTTGTGATATGGTGATTGCAGACGAGACTGCACAGTTTGGTCTCTCAGAATTACTATTTGGATTGTTTCCAGCATGTGTTCTACCTTTTTTGATTCGTAAAATTGGATTCCAAAAAGCTCATTACATGACATTGATGACAAAACCAATAAGTGTTAGTCAGGCTCATTCGTTGGGGTTAGTTGATGTATATGACAAAAGAAGCGAATCACTGCTTCAGAAGCATTTATTACGCCTGAAATGTATATCAAAAACTGCAATAATAAAATATAAGAGATATGTTAACTCATTGAATGATATTCTAACTAAGTCAAAATCATTAGCAGTAGAAGCTAACGAAGAAATATTTTCTGATAGAGATAATATCAATGGAATTTTTAGATATGTTGATGAAGGAAAATTCCCATGGGAAAATTAATAGAAAGGGGCATATTATGACAGAATCAGTAGTTACCATAGAAGAAATTGAATCAGATATAGTTAAGGTAACAATGCAGGATCGAGTAAATAAGAATACTTTTTCAGATGAATTAGTTTCTGGTGTTAAGAAGGCATTTAAAATGATTGATTCCAATTCAGAATATAAGGTTGTTATTCTGACTGGATATGATAATTATTTTTCTTCAGGTGGTACAAAGGAAGGTTTATTAGCAATATATGAAGGAAAACAGAAGTTCACTAAACTAGACATTTATAATCTTCCATTGGATTGCAGAATTCCTGTTATATCCGCTATGCAGGGGCATGGAATCGGCGGTGGATTTATTATGGGACTATTTGCTGATTTTGTTATTTTAAGCAGAGAAAGTGTATATACAGCTAATTTCATGAAATATGGATTTACACCTGGAACAGGTGCTACATATATCTTAGAAAAAAAATTAGGAATTAGTTTAGCAGAGGAAATGTTGTTAAGTGCAAATAATTATCGTGGAGCAGAACTTGAGAAAAAAGGAATAACTTTTCCAGTACTTCCACGTGCTGATGTTGGAGATTATGCTCTTGAATTAGCTAGACAGGTAGCCGAGAAGCCTAGATTGTCGTTAATTACTCTAAAAGATCATTTAGTTAGAAAAATGAGAAAAGAATTACCAGAAGTTATCCAGCAGGAAGTAATAATGCATGAAAAGACATTTTTCCAAGAAGAGGTAAAAGAACGGATAAATGAACTATTCGGAAAGTAAGAGAAGGGAGGAGTAAATCATGAATTCAAAAGACATTTTTTCAGCACTGAAATTAAAACAAATAACACCTGAAGAAGCTAAGATACAACTTGCTAAAATGATGGAAACGTCTTCAAAAATAGATACAGAACTCCTTTCATCAGAAGAAACTAACAAAGATACAGAAACACTTTATGATGATGAAAAAATAGCTATTATTGGAATGGCAGGTAGATATCCCGATGCAAATGGATTAGATGAGTATTGGCAGAATCTAAGTAAAGGGAAAAACTGTGTACATGAAATTCCAAGTGACCGCTTTAATGTAGATGATTACTACGATTGGGATATGAATAAAAAAGGAAAAATGTATTGTAAATGGATGGGTTCATTAGATAACATTAAAAATTTCGACGCATCCTTTTTTAATATTTCCTCACAAGAAGCCAAGATGATGGATCCACAGCATCGTATATTTCTTCAGGAGGGATATAAAGCTTTTGAAAATGCAGGTTACAGCCGTCAGCTATTGGCAAATAGAAAATGCGGTGTATACCTTGGTATAGGTAATAGTGAATACACTAAGATATTATCTGAAAATGATGTAGAAGTTATTAATTCAACAGGCAACAACTCTGCTATTGCAGCGGCTCGTATAGCTTATTATCTTAATCTTAGAGGTCCAGCTATATCAATTGATACAGCTTGCTCTTCATCATTAGTAGCAACTCATATAGCATGTCAATCATTATTGAATGGTGAAATTGATATGGCTTTGGTAGGTGGTGTAAGTTTATATTTAACACCTGATAGATATATTAGTATGTGTTCTGAAAAAATGTTATCTCCAGACGGTAAGTGTAAGGCATTTGATAATAATGCTAATGGTTTTGTGCCTGGTGAAGGTGTAGGAGCTTTAGTACTAAAAAGACTAAAAGATGCTCAAAGAGATAACGACTTCATACATGGTCTGATAATTGGGTCAGGTATTAATCAAAACGGTAATACAAATGGTATAACTGCTCCATGCAAAAGCAGTCAGATAGAGCTGGAGAAGGATATATACAATAAATATAAAATAGATCCTGAGACCATAGGATATGCGGAGATGCATGGTACAGGAACCAAATTAGGGGACCTTATAGAATTAGATGCACTGAAAACAGTTTTTAGGCAAAGTACTAATCAAAAACAGTATTGTGCAATTGGTTCTGTGAAAAGCAACATAGGTCATACTTCAGCAGTGTCTGGAACTGCAAGTCTTCAAAAAGTACTCCTTTGTTTGAAACATCAGACATTAGTTCCAACACTTAATTGTAAAGAAGCAAATGAACAATTCGACTTTGAAAACTCCCCTTTTTACATCAATAAAGATTTAAAATCATGGGTGCCCCATAAAAGTATGCCGCGAAGAGCTTGTGTAAGTTCACTAGGATTCAGTGGAAGTAATGCACATATTGTTTTAGAAGAATATAGGTCTAGATTAGGCATAGAATCAGATGAAGATAGTAGAGATATAAGAACATCAAAACTATTTGTTTTATCTGCCAAAAGCGATGCCCAACTTAAAGAATATGCTGAAAAAATGATAGATTTTATTGAGTCAACTAATAAACAGTTATCATTAGCAGATATGATATATACTTTGCAAGTAGGTAGAGAAGTAATGAACTGTAGATTGGCATATGTAACTGATTCAAAAGAATCTTTGATAAAAGTATTGAAGGATTTTATTAACAACAAAATAGAAACTGATGTATTTACTAATATAATGAAAGAAGATAAAAATAATATAACTGATAACTGTAATTATGAAGAGAAGAAAGAGTTATATATACATAATAAGGATTTACAAGGATTAGCAAGATTATGGGTAGAAGGTATAGATGTAAATTGGAATAGGTTATATAAGGATGGAAAACCTCATAAAATAAGCCTTCCAACGTATCCTTTTGCTAAAAAATATATTTGGGTTGATGGTGATAAGACTCCTAATAACGAAAATGATGCTAAAATTAATGATTTTGTAGTTTCTGAAGATAAACAAATTATAAAAGAAGTATATAGATACGATGAACCTTTTTTATACGACCATATGGTTGACCATGAGCCTGTACTTATTGGTATGACTCACGCAAGTCTTGGTATAAATGAATTTTTCAATACATTTATCAGTGAAAATTGTGTGCATCTTCATAAACTTAATTTTATAAAGCCTATTGCAGTTAAGAAAGGTCAAGAAGTAGAAGTTGGTATCAACAGCATAAAAGGAGCAGAATCAATAGATTTTGAAGCAGTATTTCGATATAACTCAGCTGATAATTGGGATTTGACTGCAACAGGAACTCTAAGAAAGACTTCTTTCAAAAAGAAAATAATAGATATAAATAGTTTAATCAGCACATTAAATGAAGTCGAACATTTTGACAATATGTATACTGACAATCCAGTTATCAAACTTGGGGATACCTTCAAAAACATAACTAATGTTTACAGTGGACAAGACAAAGTTCTTGCCAAGGTATCCTTAGATAAGACTTCACGAAAAGAAAATCATACTTATGTTCTGAATCCTTTAATAATATATACTGGATTCCAAACAGTAATTCCTTTAGTAAAACAAGTATTTCCGGAGGATGGGTTTTTACCATTTGGCATAAAAGAAATTTACTTTCAAAAGACTGAAGAATTAGAAGAGTTATGGGTATTTGTGAAATTACAACATTATTCAGAAGAGATGATGGTTTTTGATACAGATATAATCAATAATCAGGGACAAATTACTGCAAGATTTGTAGGCTGTACTATTAAACGTATGAGGTATGCTGAAAAAACAGCTATAGTAAAAAAAGAAAAGGAATCAACAGAAATTAAAAGTTTACATAAATCTGAGAGTGTATTATACCCAAATATAAGATTAAGTAAAATTCAAAATTACCTTATAAATAAACTATACAAAATTACTCATAGTAAAATAGATTCTAAGAGATTAGACATGAATTTAATGGATTTGGGTGTTGATTCTGTCCAACTGATTAGGTTAACTAATGAAATAGAGAAGGAAACCCAAATTGATTTAAATCCATCACTATTTTTTGAATATCCTAATATCAAAGAATTAACTAAGTTCTTTGCAAAAGAGCATCAAGAAGCATTTATTAAACTGCTGGGCGGGGATAGTCAAGATATAAATAAACATATAGAAAAAAGCAAAACCAGAACGATAGATAGAATATCTATAGAGACTGTAAAAAAAGAAGTTAAATATAATAAAGAGAATATATCACAAAATATATCTAATGAAGAAAAGAAAGATATTGCTGTCATTGGGATTAACGGTATGTTTGCTGGTGCTTCAGATGTAGATGAATTCTGGGATAATCTTATAAACAAAAAAGATGTTATAACAGAGATTCCCATTGACCATTGGGATTATAGGGCTTGGTATGACGAAAATCCACAATCAGAAAATAAAACATATTGTAAATGGGGTGGATTTATTGAGAATGTTGATAAATTCGATGCTGATTTTTTCAACATTTCTCCTCGTGAAGCTGAATGGATCGACCCTCAACTGAGATTGCTTCTACAAAATATTTATGCTACAGGAGAAGATGCAGGTTACATTAACAAATTAAAAGGGACAGATACAGGAGTTTTTATCGGTGTATGCAGTCATGACTATATGGACGTGATCAATGAAAATAATCTATCTATGGATCCATATGTTGGAACAGGTAATTCACAAACCATAATAGCTAATAGAGTATCCTATTTCTTCAATCTAAAAGGTCCCAGTATTGCCATAGATACTGCATGTTCATCATCATTGTTTGCACTTCACTCCGCTTGTCATGCATTAAGAAACGGAGAATGCAGTATGGCTTTTGTAGGAGGAGTGAATTTACTGCTGTCATCATGGCATTACCGTTATTTTAGTAGTATTGGAGCTTTATCTCCTACAGGAAGATGCCATACATTTGATGAAGCAGCAGATGGTTATATTCCTGGGGAATGCGTTGCTAGTATCCTTCTAAAACCATTGGAACAAGCTAAAAGAGATGGTGATAGGATATATGCAGTTGTTAAAGGGTCAGCAGCATTACATGGAGGTTATACACCATCCATAACAGCACCTAGTGTTGAGGGCGAAGAAAATGTTATGATAAAAGCTTGGAAAGATGCTGGAATAGAACCTGAAACCATAAGTTATATAGAAGCTCACGGAACTGGTACAAAACTAGGTGATCCAATAGAACTGAACAGCTTAATGAAAGCTTTCAAAAGATTTACTCATAAGGAGAGATTCTGTGCTGTAGGGTCTTGTAAAGCAAATATTGGACATACTGAGGGAGCTGCTGGTATAGCAGGGATAATAAAAGTAATACTACAAATGAAAAATAATCAAATACCGGTATTACCAAAATTCAAGAAACTTAATCCTTATATTAATCTGGATAATTCAGCTATTTATATTAATAATCATGAGGAAGAGTGGAAGAATGAAAATGGACTACCAAGACGAGCTGGTATAAGTTCATTTGGAATGTCAGGAGCATATGCACATGTTGTAATGGAAGAATATATAACTGAAAAATCACCCGCTTATGTAGAGGATTTATCTTACCAGTCAGCTGTTATTATGCTTACAGCAAAAAATGAAGAGCGACTATATGATAAAGTTGAACAATTATTAAGAGTTCTTAGACATAAAAAATTCAATGATTCAGATTTAATTAATATATCATATACATTATCCACAAAAAGAGAAATGATGAATGAACGGTTGGGGATAATAACAAACTCCATTAAAGAACTAGAAGAAAAGCTGGTTCAGGTTATGGAACATAAAAGTAATATAGAAGATATTTATAGAGGAGCAATAAGTGATAGAAATGAGATAATGACTTTATTTGAAGAGGATGAAGATACAAAAATAATGATTGATTCTTGGATAATGAAGAAGAAATATAAAAAACTTCTAAGTCTATGGGTAATGGGAGCAGATTTTGACTTAGAAAGGCTGTATGCTGATACAAAACCTCAATTAGTAAGTCTACCAACGTATCCATTTGCAAAAGAACGTTATTGGATACCAATAGAACAAGAATTATTAAGTACTAAAGACGTACATATTTCAACTTCATTCATTCATCCTCTTGTTCATAGTAATACTTCAGATTTATCTGAACAAAGGTTCAGTACTATTTTTACTGGCAATGAATTTTACCTAATGGACCATAAAGTCAATAAGCAAAAAGTATTACCTGGTGTTGCTTATTTAGAGATGGTTAATATCGCTGCTAATCAGGCAATATCTTCTATTGATAAAGATAGTAGGATTTGTATTGAAAACGTAGTATGGATGAGACCGATAATTATAGAAAATGATAAGGTACAAGTACATATTGGAGTTTATCCAAAAGATAATGGTGAAATCACATATGAAGTTTATGGCTGCTCAGAGGAAAAATCAGAAAACTGCCGTATAGTATATAGTCGAGGAGACATTGTAATACGTAATATTATTGAAATTAATAATATAGATTTGCAAGAATTAAAAGATAAATGTAATAAAAATATTATCTCAAACACCATGTGTTATGACACATTCAGTAGTATGGGAATGGATTATGGTCCAAGCTATCGAGGTGTTGAAAAGATATATGCTGGAAATAAGCAGGTAATAGCTAAACTATCATTACCAGATACAGTTCGTAATACAGAAAGTAAATTTATATTGCATCCTAGTTTAATGGATTCAGCATTACAATCATCTATAGCTTTTATGATAGAAAATGGGGATTCCAACGTGAGAAAAGCAGTGATGCCATTTGCACTAGAAGAGATTGAGATTTTACATAAAACAGAACAAGAGATGTGGGCTGTACTTAGATATAGTGACGATATTTCACATCAAGGCATTAATAAGTTTGATATACAGTTATGTGATATTAACGGTAGAATCTGTGTGAGTATGAAAGGTGTTTCATGCCGAGTAGTGGAAAAAGAAGATTCAAAACAACCATTAATGGGAGAAACTATGTTAGTTCCAGTATGGGATACTATCAAGATTAAAAAGAAAAAAATATTGCCAGTAGATCAAGGGCAAGTGGTTATCATTAGTGGGGATAAAAATATTAGGGATGAAATTCTTTGTTGTTATCCAAAAGCAGGAACAATTGATAATCAAGGAGAGTCCACTGTCCAGTACCTGCAAAAAAAATTAGATTCATATGATTCTATTAAACATATTATATGGATTGCACCTAATAATGAAGATTCTATAGAAGGAGAATCATTAATATTAGATCAGAAAAAAGGAGTCATTCAATTATTTAGAACTATAAAGGCACTAATCAATCTAGGATATGAGCAAGAAGAATTAAGATGGACCGTAATAACAACTAAAACCCAGCCCATTCATAAAAATGATGTAGTCAACCCTACACATGGAGGCGTTTATGGACTAATTGGTTCATTAGCAAAAGAATACTCTAATTGGAATATACAAGTGATGGATTTACAAGAAAATAATGATATACCTATTAATGAAATCTTTTCACTACCAATGATAACTAAACAGGATGTATTAGTAAATCGTAATAGAGAATGGTATAGACAAAAATTAGTTCCCTTAAAAGATGTGAAGATAAATGAATCAAAGTATAAGAATAAGGGAGTGTATGTTGTCATTGGAGGAGCTGGAGGAATTGGTGAAGTATGGAGTGAATATGTAATACGAAATTATAAGGCTCAGGTGATATGGATAGGTAGACGTAAGAAAAATGAGAATATCCAATCAAAGATTGATAGATTGAGTAAGCTTGGTGATGAACCACACTATATTTCAGCAGATGCTAGAAACAAAAATGAATTAATTAATGCCTACAATGAAATTAAAACCAAGTACTCGCAAATTAATGGTATTGTACATGCTGCTATAGCTTTGCAGGACCAAACTTTAGTTAATATGGATGAAGCTCAATTTATGGATACTATATCTGCAAAAATTGATATTAGTGTACGTATGGCACAAGTATTTAAGAAAGAAAAACTTGATTTTGTAATGTTTTTCTCATCAATGATCTCATTCATAAAATCAGCAGGACAGAGTAACTATGCTTCAGGGTGTACATTCAAAGATATATTTGCGCATCAGCTCTCTCTAGCATGGCAATGTGAGGTCAAGGTTATAAATTGGGGATATTGGGGCAGTGTTGGTGTTGTTGCTTCAGAAGAATACCAAAAACGTATGGCAAGATTAGGTATAGATTCCATTGAGCCTCCAGAGGCAATGAAGACATTGGAAATACTACTTAGCAATGAAGTCGATCAGATAGGATTTGTTAAAACAACTAAACCATTAGAGATGGATGTTGATACTAGAGAAGCTGTCACTATACTTGATAATAATCTCTCAACATCAATAGATGGATTAAGAGATAAAATTGAAAATACTATCTGTGACCCTGAGGATATGCTAAGCATGGATGATTATACTATTACAGCTGAACATCTAAAGGAAATGGATAATATTTTATGTAAACTACTATTAGGTCAACTACAATCAATAAATATATTTAGTAGAGATAATATAGATATGTCACAATTAAAAAATGAATTAGAGTTAAGTATTATCTATGAAAAATGGTTAGCAGAAAGCTTTGCACTCTTAGAACGTAAAAATTATATTAATTATGATAAGAGTTCAGGGAAAATAATTAATGTAACAAAAATAGATTTAGATAATATGTGGGAAGAATGGGACAGCCAAAAAGTCTTATGGTTAGAAGATCCTAATCTAGAAGCACGTGTAATTTTAGTAGAAACCATGTTAAGGAATCTACCACAGATTTTATCAGGTGAAGTAAAGGCTACAGATAAAATGTTCCCCGATTCATCCATGAAATTAGTTGAAGGTGTTTATAAAAATAATTTTGCTGTGGATTATTTCAATGAGGTGTTAGCTGATTCAGTAGTCAGATATTTAGAAGATAGAATCAATCAGCTTCCTTCTGCAAAAATCAGAATTATGGAAATTGGTGCTGGGACGGGAGGAACAACTAGGGTAATCCTTAATAAATTGAAGAAATATGAACAGTATATTAGGGAATATTGTTATACAGATATTTCAAAAGCCTTTTTATTACATGCAGAAAAAGAATATGGCTCTGATAACCCTTATTTGACTTATCAGCTATTTAATGTTGAACAATCTCCATTTGAACAGGACATAAGTATAGGACAATATGACATTGTAATTGCTGCCAATGTTTTACATGCTACTAAGGATATTAGAGTAACTCTAAGAAATGCAAAAGCTGTTTTACATAAAGATGGGTTAATAATACTCAATGAGTTAGCTAAGAATTCTGTATTTGCTCATCTAACA
>NZ_BTPU01000094.1:0-45869 GCF_036985595.1 Vallitalea maricola
GACCCGTTTACGGGTAAGCCGATAATAAAAGGCTAATGAAAACACCTTTAGGTGTAACTTGAGAATAGATGCAGTTGGCAGACTATTCAATGAGTCTTGAGACTCAGCTAGTAACATACCCTTATAGGGTAAGTGCAAACCACCCGTTTTACGGGTGGTGGTGATTTAATTTATTTTCTATACTTATAACTTACTATTTCATCCAAATGCTTTTGTTCTTCTTTACATTCTTCTTTGTAATACTCTTCATAAGCATTTTCCTTCAACTTTTCATACATCTTTTTTTCAATGAGAGCTTCTTTCAATTCATCTCTAATTGATTCAACTTGATTATTTGCCTTAGTAACTGTAATATTTTGTTCTAAAACTACATTAGTGTAATATTTGTTTTTTTCTCCAAAATCTCTAATATCCTTTACTGTGATTCTATCACTAACCATTTTTTTATATAGGTTATTATTATTATCTCTTAGAGTAATTAACTGTGTTAATCTTTTTTCTTCTATTTCAAGTAATTGATTAGCATTGCTTAATTCCATACGCTTTTGTTCTTCAAATTTCTCTTTTACACTTAAGATATTTTGTAACCTGAATTGAAATTTAGCCATTACTTATCACTACCTTCTAAAAATATCTCTTCCATTTTATCTATCTCTTCATCAAAATTAAACTTTTCTTCTGTTTTTTGTTTTAAGTAATTGTTAACCAGTTTAATCTTGTCAATTGCATAATCAATATCTTCATTACTACCTCTAGAATATGCACCAATATTTATTAGATCTTCTACATCTTTATAAGTTGCTAAAACAGTTTTCATATTGTTTGCCATATCTTTATGTCTATCATCTGCAACTTCTGACATAACTCTTGAAACACTTTGTAGAATATCAATCGCTGGATAATGATTTTTGTAAGCTAATTTCCTCGATAGCACGATGTGTCCATCAAGAATACCTCTTGCTGTATCAGTAATTGGCTCATTCATGTCATCACCATCAACCAGTACTGTATAAAGCCCCGTAATAGATCCTACCTCTGCGTTCCCAGCTCTTTCTAACAGTTTTGGCATTACAGCAAATACAGATGGAGTATATCCTCTACTAACAGGAGGTTCCCCTATAGCTAATCCAATTTCTCTCTGAGCCATAGAAAATCTAGTTAAGGAATCCATCATCAGCAGAACATCTTTTCCTGTATCTCTAAAATACTCAGCTATTGCTGTAGCTGTACTAGCAGCCTTTTGCCTAACTAAAGCAGGTTTATCAGAAGTAGCAACTACTACTACTGACCTTTTCAACCCTTCTTCGCCTAAATCTCTTTCAATAAACTCTTTTACTTCTCTTCCTCTTTCACCAATTAGTGCAATGATATTAATATCAGCACTTGTATTTCTTGCAATCATACCTAACAATGTACTTTTTCCAACGCCGCTTCCTGCAAAGATACCTACTCTTTGTCCCTTACCGATAGTCAATAAACCATCAACAGCTTTTACACCAATAGGTAATACTTCTTTAATTCTTTTTCTTTTAAGAGGCTCTGGAGGTTCATTATGTATACTGTAATCTGTATCAGTATAGATTATTTCTTTATCATCTATAGGATTACCTAATCCATCTAACACTCTACCTAATAGTTTATCACCAACAGCTACTGTAAGAGTTTGTCCAAGAGCCTCAACTGTACTTCCTAATCCAACACCTTCTAAATCCCCTAAGGGCATAAGCAATATTCTATTTTCCTTAAATCCAACAACCTCTGCTAAAACAGATGCTTTATCAATACCCGAATGAATAAGACATAATCCTCCCATTCGAACCTTTGGACCTAATGATTCAATAGTCAATCCTACTACTCTTGTAACCCTTCCTAGATGTCTAATATAAGAATTACTAATAAGTGTCTCATATTTATTAAAATCAATACTTTCCATAAGTTTCATCCTCTTAAGAATTTAAACTATTTGCTATAAGCTTCAAATCTGATGTTAAACCATTTAGTCTAGTGTTAAGGCTGCAATCTAAATTTCCTAACTTAGTTTCTATAAAGCAATCGTTAGATTCTAATGCATTGTCTTTAATAATTTCAACATTAACAGTTTGACTTATTTCTTCGCATAACTTGTCTTTATTTTCGTTAACATAATCAAAATCATCAGGTGATACGTGAACAATCAGGTCATCTAATGTCTCAATTTCTGAAAAGCCTTTTTTAATCAGATAAAGAATTATATTCTCTTTTTCAATAACATAACCAGTTAGGTTTTTCACTAATTCAATTAAGATGTTAGCTATCTTAGGTTCTATATCACTAAGTATTTTCTCTTTTTCGTCATACGCTTGTTGTAATATTTGGTCAGCTTCATTTTTTAATTGTATTGCTTCTTGTTCACCCTTACTAATACCATCTTTATATCCGTCCTCTAGTGCCTTTTTGTAAGCTTCTTCAGTAATATCTATTGCACTTTTCTTAGCATCTTCAACGATACACTGAGCTTCTCCCATTGCTTTATTTATAATATCATTTGCAACTTGCTCAGCTTGTTTTTTTTGCTTTTCAATAGATTTATTAATCTTAGCAGCACTAATATGTATATCTTCTTCCTTATTCTCAGAGATGTTATTTTTATTATTTACGCCAATAATCTTCTTATTATTGGAGGCGTAATTTATAAATGGTGATTTGATAATACTAGACAATTATCTCGTCACCTCCACCTCTAGAGATAACAATTTCACCAGCATCTTCTAATTTCCTGATTATACCAACAATCTTTTGCTGTGCTTCTTCTACATCTTTAAGTCTAACAGGTCCCATATATTCCATATCTTCTTTTATCATAGTTGCTAAACGCTTAGATAAATTATTAAATATAGTATTTTGTACTTCTTCTCCTGCACCTTTTAATGCTGTTGCTAACTCATTATTATCCACATCACGAAGTATAGTCTGAATTGATCTGCTATCAAGTGATAAGATATCTTCAAATACGAACATTTTCTTCCTGATTTCTTCAGCAAGTTCTGTATTCTCGATTTCTAATGTTTCCATAATGTTCTTTTCTGTAGATCTATCAACAGAATTTAATATCTGAACAATAGAATCGACACCACCGACAATTGTATAATCTTGAGTAACTAATGAAGATAGTTTTCTCTCTAATACGTTTTCTACATCCTTTATGACATCTGGAGATGTTCTATCCATTTCAGCTATTCTCCTAGCTACATCTGCTTGTTTTTCTTGTGGTAACGAAGCAAGTATCATTGCTGATTGAGCAGGACTTAAATACGATAAGATAAGTGCAATTGTCTGGTTATGTTCATCTTGAATAAAGTTAAGAAGTTGACTAGGTTCTGTCTTTCTAACAAATTCAAAAGGTCTAACTTGTAATGATGCAGTAAGTCTACCAATGACCTGTTTTGCTTTATCAGAACCAAGAGCATGTTCAAGAAGCTCTTTGGCATAACCAATTCCACCTTCTGCTATATATTGTTGAGCTAAACATACCTCATAAAAGTCTTGTAATACAGCTTCTTTGTCTTTTGGAGAAACACTTCTTGTATTTGCTATTTCAAGAGTTAATTGTTCAATTTCCTCTTCTTTTAGATGTTTAAAAACTTTTGATGATTTCTCAGGACCTAAAGCAATTAGCAATACAGCTGCTTTTTGTAATCCTTTTAAATCTTTATTAGCCATATTATTATCACTCCCAATCTTCATTCAGCCAGTTTCTAAGCAACTGTGCTACTGCATCAGGTTTCTCATCAACAAATTTCTCTATTTGAATTCTTGTATCTGATTTATCATCAAATTCAATTTCTTCTAGATCTTGTTGTTCTCTGGTACTTGCCAACATATCTTCAACAGATAATTCAGGTTGTATCTCAGTAACTTCCACTGGTTCAGTACCTTTATAAACTGCATATCCAAGCAATGCTATCATAATTACGATAATAGCTATAAAGATATAATCTGTAATAGGCTTTTTCTTAACTGAAATAGGAATAAATGTAGGAACTTCATAACCTATTATTTCAACCTTTGAACCATTAGCAGCATTCTTGACAAGTGATATAAGGTCATCATCAATAGCTATTTTCTTCGATTCGCTATTGCTTGCCTTGTACTCTTCCCATGATATGTTATCTAAAACACCCTGTTTTTTTAGAAGTGCTTGATCATATATTTTATATTTCTTAGCTGATATTGATACAGATGATTCATTATATTTTATATTTCCAATATGTTTAGTTTCATTTGTAACAGTTTTGCTCACATCATAATCTACTTTATCTATCTTGGTACTGCTATCAGAATTACTATTGTTTGGTACAAGGTAATCAGTAGTACCATTATTAGAATCAGTTCCTGGAACACCAGATGGTGTCTGATTAGAACCTTCTGATTCGTAATGATACTCAGATGAAGGTATTCCCTTTGATTGACCTTCTGGTGTAGTATATTCTTCTTTTATGGAAGACTGAGCATCAAAATCAATAATCAAATCTGCTGTTACTACAGCATCATCAAATTCTCCTAATAATATAGATAAAACATCTTTTTCTATTTTATTTTCCATTGTTACTTCATAATCAATTTTCTTATTTAGACTTGACCCATTAACAGCAATATCTTCACCATAGTATAACATTTTACCAGAATTATTAAGTATTCTTACATTTTTAAGATCTAAATTTTCTACAGAAGATGCTAAAAAGTTAGCGATACCAACTACTTGTTCTTCTGTTAGTTCATGTGATGTAGTAAGTATGGCTGATGCTTTAGCTTCTTTGACATCATCAAATATTGTTCTATCTTGATCTGGTGTAACTAATTTAACTACAGCTGATTCAACATCTTCAATAACAGATATTTTATCTCCTAGTTCATTTTCAAATGCTAATTTGTGTTTTGCTCTCTTTTCGGCTTCGGTAGTACTAAGACTAGAATTAAAAGCCTCTTTATATGTCATACCAGTATTTGATATAATACCCATACTATCTAATGCCATTTGAGCATCTTGCTTTCTCTTCTTATCAACGTATACTGAAGAAGCATCGTCTCGAACTTCATATTTAATCCCTTGTTCTTGTAATAAAGTTTTAACTTGGTTAGTAGTTTTTGGTTCCAATCCTGAAACAAAGGGAACCATTTTTGTTTTATTAAGTGCTATTGTCAATATACTCAATGCAATAACCGTTACTACCACAGCTGCAATTATTTGCAGTTTCTGTTTTTTGTCAAACTTGTTCCAGAACCCGGTTATTTGGTCTGAAATTTTACTTATAAAACCAGGCATATGTACACCCCTTTAACATAAATCACACATCCATTTTCTAACTTAGTTTAGGTTTGACATCTAAATATTATTTAGACTTGCATACGCATTATTTCATTATATGCATCAAGTAATTTATTTCTTAATGTTACTGTATATTGTATTGCTACTGAAGCTTTTTTTGATGCGATTAGAACATCGACAAAATTATCAGTTTTTCCTGCAGCAAAATCTGTAGTTACTTGTTCGGATTTTTTTTGCAATTGATTAGTATCATCTATTAATCCAATTGCTGCTTTGTAGATATCCTCAAATAATTGTCCAGATTCTTTTTTAGACTTATTTCCACTGGATATAAGATTATTTATGCTGCTAATATCCCCAATCTGAATTCCCATTTTGCATCTCTCCAATCATCTCAATTATGTTAATCTCTTATTTGCCAATTTCTAAAGATTTCATTGCCATTGATTTAGCCGCATTCATTGCAGTCACATTTGCCTCATAGGAACGATTAGCTGAAATCATATTAACCATTTCTTCTATTGTATTTACATTAGGCATTAATACATATCCATCCTTGCCAGCTTCTGGATGACTAGGATCATATACTCTTTTTAATGGTTTGGTATCTTCGATGATCTTGGATACTTTAACTCCTGAAGCTGTATAATTATCAATAGAATCATTAAGTATGGAACTGAAATTGTTACTTTTCTGTTCTTCAAAAAGTAAAACTTTTCTTTTATATGGTCCACCATCTTTTGTCTTGGTGGTATTAACATTAGCAATGTTTTGAGAAATAATGTCCATCCTTAGTCTTTGGGCAGTCAAGCCTGTTGCACTAACATTCATTGAATTAAAAAAAGACATTTACTTTACCTCCAATCATAATTAATATTTATATAACATATATACCTCTTGTTCCTTATTAACGACTTAAAACTGTTGTAATTCTACTAAAATTATTAGATACTTGGTCAACTAAAACGTTGAATTTAATTTGATTTTTTGTAAGTTCTGTCATTTCTGTGTCAATGTTTATATTGTTACCATCTAATCTATAACTTAGATTTGATTTATCGACAACTACCTGTGGTGTTAATGCATTAGTATCTATATCTGACAACTTATTATTAGATAGTAATGCTTCTTGTAATAATCCTTCAAATTTAACATCTTTCCTTTTATAACCTGGTGTATCTTCATTAGCAATATTTTCTGAAATTACATTGTGCCTCATTAAACTTGCATTTAAAGATTTATCTAGAATATTAATTGCATTGTACATATTATTACTTATCATAATTCCACCTGCCTTTTTTATCCATTAATATTAATTATAATTTATATGTCGAAAATTGCAAGGCTTTTGTAATGAGCAATTAGACTTAATTTACACTAATCTAATAAATAAGACTTAATAATTAATTTAAGTTATTAAATACTCAATTATCTCTTCCAAAAAAATACTTTTCTCCTATATATTGTATCAGTTTATGTCATAATATACAATATATACTTAACAATTTTTGAAAATATTACCTAGAATTTACAGTAATAGTTTTTTTTGTAATCAAAAAAGGGAAAGCTCTTATCGAGCTTCCCCTCTTTATTATAAAATCTTATAGTTTCCTGAGTTCTTCAATCAATACGTCATTAAGAACCTTAATATAAGTTCCTTTCATACCTAAGGAACGAGATTCAATAACTCCTGCACTCTCAAATTTTCTAAGTGCATTAACGATTACAGATCTAGTTATTCCAACTCTATCAGCTATTTTACTTGCAACTAATATGCCCTCACTACCATTCAATTCCTCAAAGATATGAGTAATTGCTTCTTGTTCTGAGAATGATAATGTACCAATTGCAGATTTAACGATAGTAGTCTTTCTAATTTCTTCTGTGTTTTCTTCGTTGATTGATCTCATGATTTCTAGTCCTACAACAGTAGCACCATATTCACTTAATATTATGTCCTCAATGTCATAGGAAGCATTATTCTTATATAGGAATAAAGTTCCAAGTCTTTCTCCCGCAATATCTATTGGAATAATAATTCCAATATAATTATTTGCGTTTACGTTTGAAGAGAACCCTAATGTTTCAAGATTAACATTTTCTTTAGTTGATAAAACATTTAATAGTCTTTCGTTTAAATTTTCATCAATACATGCTCCTAGTTTATCTTGTAACAACTCTTCAATAATACCAATCTCTTCCCTGTTATGAAGTCCTAGTAATTTGCCCTTTTTACTAATGACTAATGCATTAGAATATAAAATATCACTAAGCACTTCACATATGTCGGTAAATATTACCCTTTGTGTACCTGTTCTTTGTAATAATCTGTTGATCTTTCTTGTTTTATCCAGTAGTTGTACACTCATTAAATTTTTCCCTCCTAAATTATTATGCTATTAAGCTAAAAGCATCAACCAAGTTGCATAGTTTATTATATTACGAAGCTTCTAAATATTCAAGTATATATTTTCAATTGACGCTATTACCTAGCTTTTTTAACTCCAAAGTAACTGCCCTAGAATTTTATTTCTAATTACTTTGACAACTTTTATGAATAACAAAATTATTATTCATGTTCTTCTTTTTCTTTTAGAACGCTATAATTACATTCTTCGTTGTTACATTTTAGATATTTGCCCTTTTCAACCATAATAGTTCCACACTTTGGACATATTTCCTTAGTAGGTCTATTCCAAGTCATAAAATCACATTCTGGGTTATTTTCACACCCATAATATCTTCTGCCCTTTTTAGTCTTTTTAATAAAGATCTCGCCACTACATTCAGGGCATGATACACCTTCAACTTTTTCATATAAAGGTTTCGCGTTTCTGCATTCTGGAAAACCAGGACATGCTAAAAACTTACCGTATCTACCAATTTTGATTACCATGTTTCTACCACATTTATCACATAGAACATCAGAAACTTCATCCTTTATTTCAATTTTGCCTATTTTTTCTTCAGCGTATTCAATTGTTTCGTAAAAATTAGGATAAAATTTTCTAAGTACTTCTTTCCATTGTATATTTCCAGTCTCAACTTCATCTAGTTCTTTTTCAAGTGCTGCTGTGAATTTAACATTTACTATATCTTCAAAATATTTTTCCATTATCTCGTTGACTATTTCTCCTAGCTCGGTAGGAAAGATATTTTTCTTTTCTTTTGAAACATAGCCTCTTTTTTGAATGGTAGATATAGTCGGTGCATAGGTACTTGGTCTACCAACACCATTTTCTTCTAATGTCTTTACTAATGATGCTTCTGTATATCTAGGCGCTGGTTGAGTAAAATGTTGTTTTTTGCTCAAATCTATTAAATTTAAATTAGAATCTTTATTAATATTCCCAATTTTTTGGTTGTCTTCCTTATCATCTGAGATATTATATACTTTTAAAAATCCATCGAAGATTAAAACAGAACCGGAAGCATTAAATCTGTAATCTCCTCCATTAATTTTAATTGATTTTGTAGCGTATTTTGCGGGTTTCATTCTACTTGCAACAAATCTGTTGTATATCAACTTATATAATCTCAATTGATCCCTAGATAATGATTCTTTTATATCGTCAGGATAAATATCAACATAAGTTGGTCTTATAGCTTCATGGGCATCTTGAACATTATTCTTTTTATTGCTTGCGATTTTATTATTATTTACATACTCTTCTCCAAAACTACTTGAAATGTATTCTTTTACAGCTTTATCTGCATCATCAGATATACGAGTTGAATCAGTACGAAGATAAGTAATAAGTCCTATAGTACCTTTTCCTTTTACATCTATACCTTCATATAACTGTTGAGCTATTCTCATTGATTTAGAAGTTGTAAAATTAAGTTTCTTAGCAGCTTCTTGTTGAAGAGTACTCGTAATAAACGGTAGAAGTGGTTTTTTTAGTCTTTCACTTTCTTTAACATCACTTACAATATATTCTTTGTCCTTAAGGTATTCAATTATCTCATCAACCTGCTCTTTAGAAGATATCTTCATCTTTTTACTTTTACCATAGAATGTAGCAGTAAATTCGTCTTTTGACTTCTTATCCTGCAACTTGGCATCTAATGACCAATATTCTTCTGGTATAAAGCTGTTAATTTCTTCTTCCCTATCACAAATCAGTTTTAGAGCAGTTGACTGGACCCTTCCTGCACTGAGTCCTTTTTTTATCTTTTTCCATAGTAGCGGGCTAATCTTATATCCGACTATTCTGTCGAGTATCCTTCTAGCCTGTTGAGCATCAACCAAATCCATGTTAATTTCTCTAGCCTGTTTTATAGAATTCTTAACTGCATTTTTTGTTATTTCGTTAAAAGTTATTCTGTAGAATTTTTTGTCTTCTAAATTTAGAGAAAATAACAAATGCCATGAGATTGCTTCACCTTCACGGTCAGGGTCAGTAGCGAGAAAAACTTTGTTAGCCTTTTTTACTTCTTTTCTAAGATGTTTTAGGAGTTCACCTTTACCTCTTATAGTAATATATTTCGGTTCAAAATCATTTTCTACATCTACCCCTAACTGACTTTTGGGTAAATCTCTTACATGTCCCATTGAAGCTTCAACTTTATAATTACTACCTAAAAATTTTTTTATAGTCTTTGCTTTTGCAGGCGATTCAACTATTACTAAATTCTTTGCCATTTTTACCCTCCACTACAATTTTTTAATAAAATATTTGTTTGGCAGTTGTTTTATTACGCCCTTAAGTTCCAGTTTTGTTAATATCAACCCAAGTTCATCAATTGGTATGTTTGACTTAATATGTATATCGTCAATAAATAAAGGTTCTAAACTTAAACAAGAATACACTATTTTTTCAATTTCTGCAAGTCCTAAAGTAATATTTTCTGAATTTTTTTGTTTTTTCTTGGTGAAACTCATAGAAATTTCATCTAAAATATCATCAATATTGGTTACCATTTTAGCACCCATTTTTATTAAATTATTAGTACCTTCACTTAGCTTATCTGTTATCCTGCCAGGGATACTATAGACATCTTTTCCTTGTTCCAATGCTTGGTCTGCTGTTATTAGAGAACCACTTTTTCCTGCAGCTTCTATAACTAGTACTCCATCACTTATTCCACTAATAATTCTATTTCTTAGAGGAAAATTACCTGGTTTTGGAATTTGATTAACTGGAAATTCAGATATTAGAGCTCCTTTATGACTAATGTCATCCATTAATTTATAATTTTCCTTAGGATAACATATGTTAACACCTGATCCAAGGACAGCATATGTTCTGCCGCCGCCTTCCAATGCACCTTTATGAGCAGCAGTATCAATGCCTCTTGCCATCCCGCTTATAATTATAATTCCCATTTTAGCTAATTCTCTTCCAAAAAGTTTTGCAACTTCCCTACCATATTCAGTACACCTTCTAGCACCGACTACAGCTATGATGGGAGAATCATCTTTTATATCTCCTTTTACATAAATACCATAGGGATAGTCATAAATATTTTTTAAGTTTTCTGGGTACAAATCATCATCAATAGAATAAAAATTAATGTTACTCTTTTTTATTCTGTTATAATATTCTATTATCTTATCTTTATTTCTAGACTGGATAATTGCTTTTCTGTCTATTTCTCTTAGGCCTTTTACTTCGCAAAGTTCATCAGTCGCTTCCCAAATATACTTTGGTTCATCAAAATAATTTAATAGATATTTTATTTTTTTTAACCCAATACCTTTTATGTTATTCAACCATAACCAATAGTGCTCCTTTTCCATAATACTCCCCATATACGCATCATCCTTTAGTTAATTTTTCCTAAGTTTTCTAATTAATCTTTTTACTTTTGGCACCCAAAATTCCCACAGATTATAATAAAATTTACTAACCACCAAATCAAATTCGCCTATATATTCAACAAAATCACCATTAAATCCCTTTTTAAACCTGTATAAACCATATAGGTGATGGTTTGGGTCAAGATTGCCTGAAATTCCTCTAAAATCATATAATGTACAACCACAATCCATAGAATATGATATCATATGCCATTGCAATAAGTAATTAGGCATTAGATTTCTATATAAGTTATCACTTGCTCCATATAGATACCATGCTTTTTTCCCATTTAATAATACAATTGCTCCAGAAACAATAATTCCATCTGGATTTTTATCAGCCAACTCTGTCATCTCTGGAATTTCTCTTTGAAGTTTATTAATTCTATCTTCGTTAGGTTTTTTTGAGTTTTCTTCTTTCTCCAAGTCAGTAATAGCTTTATCTAGTGCTTTCTTAACATTATATTTAGCCATGAACAGCTTCATTTTACCTTGTTTTTCCATAGTATTATACATATCTTTAAAATACTTTAAAGGTCTTGTAATAAAGCCGTCTCTAGCGCCTGTAACTCGCATGATTCTTTCAAATTCTTTTAGGTCATCTATACTGCCTTCATATATTTCAATACCCTTTTTTTCTGCAAGTCTAATATTGTACCTTGTTTTATGATGAAAACTTTTGAATAATGTATCTTTATCCTTATCAACATCTAACTTGAATACAAATCTAGGCTGAATCCCTTCAAAATCAAGATTTGTTCCTTTGTGTGCATAACCCATATTTTTCAATGATTCTATGAGCTTAGTGTTGTCAATACCATCTTCTTTTATGTCTCCATCTATAGTTCTTTCCTTATATATTATACATGGGTCAATTTTCACAAAAATCGCCTTTGTTTTTTTAGCATATTGCTTTAATTCTTTTGTGAATTCTTTAACTAAGTCAATATTTTCATAATCAAGAACATATCCTCTTGGAGCATATAAAATATATCTTGATAATCCAGGTAATTTTCTTCTAAGCAGCATAGCTGATGCTTGCAAATCACCACTGCCATCTTCTAAACCAACTAATTCCTTAGTCCACTCTCCAATACACTTTAGGTTTCCCCATTCTATAGATTGTAGAGCATGTCCGTTAGGATGTTTTTCATTAAATAAAGTAAATTTTTTTTCATCTATGTGTGTAACAAATTTCATTAACTCTTTACCTCCGAAATGTATGTCGTTTTTATATTCTCTTTTACAAAAATAGGTGAAATCTTTATCTCAACCATAATTTTATCAGGGTCATCTATGCCTGTAATATCAACAATAGTATACTGCATATTAGGTCTTCCTAATATTTCTAAAGGTTTTCCTTTATAGAATATTACTGTTTTATTCCTAAATAAATATCTATATATTTCTTTTAAATAATATATAATAACTGAACCGAATTTGGAACCTATAGGTTTCTTAATCAATCCCATTCCACAATAAAATCCCATTGGAACTATTCCTATAGTTTTATCTTGTTTTGATTTATAACTATTACCATAACCTATATGTTCTCCGGCTTTAATACTTTTAGAATATATGATTTTGGCTCTAATATCAGCAATCTTTTTGAGCCCTATTCTTTTTTTGCTATTACAGGGACCATATAAAGCATTACCTAATCTTACCATATTATAATGAGCTTCTTTATAGTCTATTGTGTTTTCGCTATTAGATATATGATAAATTAGGTTGCTGTAATGCTGATTAAAGAAAGTTATATATTTATCAAACTTTTCTTTTTGTCCTAATACATATGACCTATTATTTTTATATGTTGTTGCAAAATGAGAATATACTCCTTCTAGTATGGCACAAGTAGCTTTTTCACATAGTGACTTAACTTCTTCCAATTGGTCATAATCTATACCAAATCTATTCATTCCTGTTTCTACTTTCAAGTGAAACTTGATTGTCTTTTTATTGTTTTCTGTCCAATCTATCAGTTTTTTTAATTGATTCAATGAACAGATACTCATAGTAATATTATTCTCATAAACTATATCAAACTCTTCAGTGGGTCCCATTAGAAAAATAGATTGCTCTAAACCGTTTTTTCTAAGTTCAACACCTTCGTCTAATAATCCTACTCCAAAATAATTAACATCACCACTTAATGCTTTTGCAATTTCTACACTTCCATGTCCATAAGCATTACCTTTTACAACTGCCATAATCATAGTGTCACTATTTAATTGTTCTTTTATTTTGGATAGATTATAATAAAGGTTATGAAGATTAACTTCCAAATAGATATCAGACAATTGTCTTCCTCCTCAAATCATTCTATTAATTTCCCTAAGTTAACATTATAAACAGTTTATGGAATAATATCAAGTTACTATTTATTAATCAAAGTAGTTACGGTCAAGAGATCTATATTGAATTGCTTCTGCTAGATGTTTTTCTTCTATGTCATTTTTACCATCTAAATCCGCTATTGTTCTTGCAACTTTTAATATTCTATGATATGCTCTCGCACTCAAATCCAGCTTCTCGAAGGCTAACTTCATCATTTCTCTGGATTCATCACCTAACTGACAGTATTTTTCAATCTGAGAAGCACTTAACATTGAGTTAAAATATATCTTGGAATCTTTATATCGTTCTTGCTGAATCTTATGGGCTATCATTACTCGTTTCTTAATATCCTTAGAAGTTTCCATTTTCTTCTTATCATTAAGTTCATTGTAATTAACATTATTGGCCTCTACGTGCAAATCTATTCTATCAAGTAGTGGTCCGGATATTTTATTAAGATACCTTTTTATTTGTAATGGAGTACAGCTGCATTTTTCTCTGTCGGGATAATATCCGCATGGACAAGGATTAAGAGAAGCTACAAGCATAAAATTAGCTGGGTATGTAATTGTTGCATTCACCCTAGATATTGTTACCTTACCATCTTCTAGAGGTTGTCTCATTACTTCTAATACATTTTTGCTAAACTCAGGCATCTCATCTAGGAATAATACCCCATTATGAGATAAGCTTATTTCTCCCGGTCTTGGAATTCTTCCTCCACCTGTTAACGCTGAGTTTGATACTGTATGGTGGGGAGCCCTAAATGGTCTCTTAGTGACTAGAGCCTGATCTTTTCTTAACAATCCAGCTACACTATATATCTTAGTTATTTCTATACTCTCTTCAAAAGTCAGATCTGGCAATATGGTAGGTAATCTCTTTGCCATCATAGTTTTACCTGAACCAGGAGGACCTATCATTAAAACGTTATGAGCTCCTGCCGCCGCTATTTCTAATGCTCTTCTAACGTTTTCTTGACCTTTTATATCGCTAAAATCAATTATATTTTCTTCATTATCCCATGATTCATGGAACAACTTTTCTATATCAATTTGCTTTGGTTCTATTTTAATATTGTTATTTAATAACCTGACAACTTCAGACAAGTTACTAACACCGATAATATCAATACCTTCTACCACTGCACCTTCATCAACGTTATCTATAGGAATGATACATCTTCCAAAACCATTCTTATATGCACTATAGACAATTGGCAGTATACCATTTACTTTTTGAACTTCTCCATTAAGAGATAATTCCCCAATAATTAAGGTTTTATCCAATGATTTGGTATCTATTAACTCCATACATGATAATATGCCAATAGCTATTGGTAAATCAAATGCAGGTCCTTCCTTTCTTATATCAGCTGGAGCTAAATTTACTGTTATTCGCTTACAGGGAAATTGAAATCCTGAATTGTTAATAGATGTTCTTACTCTTTCTATAGATTCTTTAACGGCAGAGTCTGGTAATCCAACCAAATCAAGCCTAGGAAAACCGCTTGATATATCTACCTCCACCCCAATCATGTATCCGTCAATGCCCATTAACGCAGCACTATAAACTCTATTAAACATGTTGTCCCCCTTGTCATATGTATATTTGGTTATGCAATAAAATGAAATGTTAAACAATTAAGAATTTATTATGTTCAACTTATTAAAGCATTAACCTTATTAGTAATTTTAAGTATATAAACAATCTATATCATTATATCATAAAATAATCATATTATTAATAACAAATTAATATTTCAATTAAATATGGCCAAAAACTAAGTACTAAAACACTCTATTTTTTTAATTTGTCACTTATACTAGGTGAACTATAAAAATTACTAAACTAAAACTAGTTCTCTATTAATATAGAAGAAACTAGTTCAAACCTTTCCATTTTGAAATTATTAATTATGAATAATAAATTATTATATTCAGCATATTAATAATATTATACGTTTAATGAATAATTGTCAAGTTATTATTACGTTTAATGTATTAGAATTATTGATAATTATTCTATAAAATATAATTATATTGATTAAAGGAGTATTTTAATATGAATATTGGTTATAGAATTAAACAACTACGTAAAAGTAAAAGCATGACGGGGAATCAATTGGCTGAGATTACAGGTATTTCACAATCAATAATTTCTAGGTATGAAAGAAATAATATTGAACCACCTATATCATCATTGAAAATTATATGTGATGCATTTGGAATTTCATTATCTGATTTTTTTATAACAGATAAAAATCCAATAGTGCTACAAGATTTGCTTAATTGTGCTATGGAGCTATCTCCTGAAAAACTGGAAACACTTATACAGGTTGCTAAATATATGAAATAATATATTATAAATTATAAAAATACTCTAATCAAACTTTGAGTCCACCTTAAAATACGTCGAAATTAAGCCCTTAAAGATTCAAGGGTATATATGATATACCTCCAATGGCAAAAATCCATTTAAAGCTAAAATATGCAATTATAGGAAGATAATCATTATTATATCATTGCTAATAAAATCCAAAAATAACTATTCTTTTAATTTATAAGCTTTTCCAACACTTCCACCTAACTTATCCCACAGATAATTATGTTCATCTACTGCACAGGAAAAATCTTCATTCTTCCAGTTATATAATATGGTCAAAAGTCTTTTTTTGTCAGGATACTCTGAAACTAGAACTTCAGTAATCAAGTAATCAACTCTTTCTTCAGTGATTTCAATCTCACCCCATATTTCATCAGCAACAATTTTAGTGTTTGCCATCATGTGCATTTCATTCCATACTTCTTTTTCATCTCTAACATATACTTTAGTTAGTTCTGTCGTTTGAATGAGTTCTTGATACTTGGTATCATCAATCTGTTTAATTTTGTTTGAGCATCCAGTTATAGATATAATAATTAATATTAATATTAACATAAACATCCTATTCATTTTCAAGTCTGTCACCTCTAGCTAGTTGAATGTTTTTACATGGTATAATAAGAATAAGTTACCCTTTTATACTATCTTCTCCAATCTGAATTAGGATTATTATATTCATACTAAACTAACAAGTGTTATATTATTCCATACACGAAAAGAGGCTTCCCACTGGGAAACCTACTTATCATTCAATATTTTTTTCAGTTCATCCATAAAAGTATTAATATCCTTGAATTCACGATATATAGATGCAAACCTAACATATGCTACTTCATCTATGGTCTTAAGTTTTTCCATTACCTTTTCACCAATATCTTTACTTTTGATTTCTTTTTTTAATGAATTATACAAACTGTTCTCTATTTCGTCTACTAATCCTTCAATTTCACTCATTGATACAGAACGTTTATGACAAGATCTAACAACACCATTCATTAACTTATTTCGATTATACGGTTCTCTTGTCTTATCTTTTTTAATAATGACTAAAGGTATTGTTTCTATCTTCTCATAAGTAGTAAACCGTTTGCCGCATGCTTCACATTGTCTTCTTCTACGTATTAAATTGTTTTCGTCTGATGGTCTTGAGTCAACTACTTTAGTATTATCCTCATTGCAAAAAGGACATCTCATAAGTTATTCTCCCTACTTTCCGCTTATAGCCACTATTTTAGTCATATTATAAGTTATAAGCAGAAAAAGGTCAACCTTTGATTTTAAATACTTATAATTATTTAAAATAATTTTAATTATTAGTATTCTGATTCAACCAATGACTTATCAACGTTGATATCAACCAGAATAATATCTTCACCTATCTTTTTAATACTATCCCAGGGTATTTGATATTCCTTGCCTCTACCAAACATTCCAAATATCTTAGCTGGCCCTGGAACAATCAGCTTAATCAATTTGCCTTCCTGTAAATCTACCTCAATATCACTTATAAATCCTAATCTAATACCATCGTTAGAATTTATAACCTCTTTTTGCTTCATATCATATATTCTAACCATACTAATTTCCCCCTAAAAGCTGTCCTTGCTTAGATTCATATTCAAAATAATTTACTAGTTAATTTAAGTATCTTTTCATATGTCTTATAGCTGATTTTTCTAGCCTTGATACTTGTGCTTGAGAAATACTTATCTCACTAGCAACTTCCATTTGTGTTTTACCTTCAAAAAATCTAAGCTTCAGTATATTAAACTCTCTTTTAGGGAGTTTTTTCATAGCTTCACCAAGAGCTATTGATCTAACCCATCTTTCCTCTTTATTCTTTTTATCACTTACTTGATCCATTATATATAAGGAATCGCCCCCGTCATTATAAACTGGTTCAAAAAGTGACACAGGATCTTGAATAGCATCAAGAGCAAAAACAACATCCTCTTTCTTCATATCTAACTCTTTTGATATTTCCATAATAGTTGGTTCTTTATTATTTTGTCGTAATAACTTTTCTTTTGCTTGTAAAGCTTTATAAGCTGTATCTCTAAGAGACCTACTGACCCTTATACTGTTATTATCTCTTAGATACCTTCTTATTTCCCCTATTATCATTGGTACGGCATATGTTGAAAATTTAACATTTTGAGTAATATCAAAGTTATCTATCGCCTTAATAAGTCCTACACAACCTACTTGAAACAAATCATCTACCATTTCCCCTGAATTACTAAATCTCTGGATTACACTTAATACTAATCTCAGATTACCGTGAATATATTCGTCACGAGCAGCAAGATCTCCATCAAGTATCCTATTAAATAATGCTTCCTTTTCTTTATTTTTCAATATGGGTAATTTAGATGTATTCACACCACATATTTCAACTTTGTTCAATGCCATACTCTACCTCCAGTAATCATTTTGTCATATATTTTTCCTTATACTAAAATGATTGCCAGTGGTAATATATTTATACCTTTTTTTATTGCATTCTAATAATTTCCTTTTGTAATCTTTTTATGATTTTCTTCTCAAGCCTTGATATATATGATTGTGATATGCCTAACATATCAGCAACTTCTTTTTGAGTTTTTTCTTCGCCATCTGCTTTCAGTCCGAATCTAAGTTCAACAATAACTCTTTCTCTATTAGACAATTTACTAAGAGCCTTTTTCAATAATTCTTTATCTACTTCTTCCTCAATATTTCTATAGATAACATCTTCCTCAGTACCTAGTATATCAGATAATAATAGTTCGTTTCCGTCCCAATCTACATTAAGGGGTTCATCAATAGATATCTCTAACTTTGTTTTATTATTTCTTCTTAGATACATAAGGATTTCATTTTCTATACATCTAGAAGCATAGGTCGCTAACTTGATTTTTTTATCAGGTTTGAAGGTATTTATAGATTTTATCAATCCTATCGTACCAATAGAAATTAAATCTTCTACTCCAATACCAGTATTTTCAAATTTCTTAGCTATATATACTACAAGTCTTAAATTATGCTCAATAAGTATAGATTTCACTTTAAAATCGTTTTCACTACCAAGCATAGCAATAATCCTTGATTCCTCTTCATTCCCAAGTGGAGCAGGCAATATCTCACTACCGCCAATGTAGTGAATCTCTCCATTATCCCACAAAAATAATTTTCTAAATCTCTCAATAAGTTTTATGCTAAAAATATCTAATATGTTTTTACTTTTACATACCAATTCTATTCCCCCTATTATATATCTTTTGTTTTATATTAGAATTAAAACAAAAGATATTTTCCTTAGCTTTTATGTTATTTTTTTGTGTTCTACCACATTTTTATAAAACCAATAATATTCTAATGTACACTAACTAATTCGGGATGTATAAGGACTTGGTAACTGTTGTCATTTGACAGTTTTTTATCATATACAGCAATCACCACATCTCTATAATCTTTCATTTCATCACCAAGGTTAATACATATATTATCCGCAACAATTCCAAGTAACATTCCATTTTCATTACCAAGTGAAGAAAATGGAATAAGCCTTAATTTTAAATTACTGTTTTTACCAAAATCTGTAAAATTAGATATATTATATAAATCACCAGAGATATTTAGCAACTTATCATAACAATCTTTTGTTAGTAAACCTTTTAATAGTTCACTTTCTGCAATAAGAACAGGATTATTTGTTATAGGATCGTATAGATTATTACCTGTATCCAATAAGCCATTAACCTTAATCTTAGAATCGTCAATATTGATTTCAAGTCCAAATAAATTTTTATTAGCCCTAATTGTACTAGACATTACTTTTCTAACGATTCTAAATATGACAATTGCAATTATTCCAAAAATTACAAACAATCCTACTCTCAAATTCATATTGTATGTACCATTTATTATTTTGCTTACAGCAACTCCAATAAATGAATAGTAATATAATGCAAACATTAATCCGCCAAGCATGATTGCGCTTAAATACATAATAATTGTTAATTTAACAAATTCACTTAATCTTTTAGGTTTGAATGATATGTATATTAATAATATACTAGTTAACAAGTATCCTACGATAACATTAAAAAGATAACTATCATAAGGAAGTATGACTATAATACACATCATTAATGATCCAACTATAGCACCAATCAATAACCTTATGTTCTTGGAATTTTTCTTAGTTAGAATCTTAACTATCCAGAGTATAATATAGTCCATTATCAAATTAATGATGAAGACTATGTCAATATAAACTTCTAAATACACGCCCCCCCTCCTTTACAAATTTGTAATAAATCAAGGCTTTATTAGTTTTGTTATATGAATCCTATAGTATATTTTATTCACATATTATTTAAGCTATGCTAATTATAGCATGGCTAATTGGAATAATTTGTCAAAAACAATAAATGAATTCTGTTTTTTTTCTTATATTTTTCAACAATAAAGTTAACCCTGTACAACTTCACTTGATATTATGATTCATAAGGTTGTGATATTTGTTCAAAAAAATAAAGAGGCTACTCCCAGAAGGAATAACCTCTCAGTTAATAATATTATCTATTTCTTTTTCTTTGTAAAAATGGTGGAATATCTATAGGTTTTTCATCAATATGTATATCTGTCTGAACATTTTGTTCTGGCTCAGTAGTAGCACTAACCATTTCACTGGTTTTAGAACTAATCTTACTGCTATTATCAGTTCTGCTTTCTGTAATAGGTGCTTCAAATCCAGTTGCAATTACAGTTACTACTAATTCATCCTCGAGAGAATCATCAATAATCTGACCATAGATTATATTTGAATCATTGCCTGTAGCTTCCTGTATTAATTGAATTGCATCATTAGCCTCAAACATGGACATATTTGAATCACCACTAATGTTAATAAGTATATGTTTGGCTCCATCAATAGTTGTTTCAAGTAATGGACTTGAAATAGCCATTTGTGCAGCTTCCTCAGATTTATTATCACCTTTAGCTTTTCCAATACCAATATGTGCAATACCTTTATTTGACATTACAGTTTCTACATCAGCAAAGTCAAGGTTAATAATACCTGGTGTATAAATCAGATCCGAAATACCTTGTACACCTTGTTGTAATATTTCGTCAGCTTTCTTGAAAGCATCTTTTACAGTTGTTCTTCTATCAATAATAGATAACAATTTTTGATTAGGTATGACAATTAATGTATCCACCGATTTCTTTAATGCAGTTATTCCTGCCTCTGCATTCTTCATTCTAACTCTGCCTTCAAAATCAAAAGGTTTTGTTACAACACCAACTGTAAGAATCCCCATCTCTTTAGAAATGTTAGTTATTACAGGGGCTGCACCAGTACCAGTACCACCGCCCATACCGGCAGTTACAAAAACCATATCTGCACCTTTAATAGCTTCAGATAGTTCTTCTTTGCTCTCTTCAGCAGCTTTCAAACCAACTTCTGGATTAGCTCCAGCTCCTAGGCCTCTAGTGAGTTTTTCCCCTATTTGAATTTTAACAGAAGCTTTCGAACATTGTAGAGCTTGTACATCTGTATTAACAGCTATAAACTCAACACCGTTCAATCTATCTTCTATCATTCTATTAACAGCGTTATTTCCACCTCCGCCTACTCCAATGACAACAATCTTTGCCACACTTGCCTTTTCATTCATCTTAATTTCAAGCAAAGTAGTTCCTCCTAACAAATCTTTCTTAATCTATATGCATTTAAGCGATTTTATTGACATAATCTCTTACACATAATAATATATTTTTTTTGATAATTAATCAATATAAAAATTGAAATTTTCATTATTTTTTTTTCATCTTTAAGTAAAAATAAAAGTAATTTAAGTTTTTGCTTAAACAAACCTAGTCATTATTTACTATTATAGGGAGTAAATATTATATTTCTTTCATCTGCGTCAGTTAAGTTAATTGTTCCTTCCACACCTTCAGGCAATTTTCCTATTAAGTCTTTTAATAGTTCAAATTTCCTATTAATGTCATTTATGTTGCCGATTGATATAGATATTTTGTCGATTTTTAATATAATTTGTTCTGGGTCATTATAATTAAAATCTATATAGTCTATTTTGAAACCAAACTTTTTCATTTTATGTGAAATTTCTAAAATAGCTTTGAAAATGTCTGTATCATCTGTAAACAGCTTGTCCCCAATTACAAAATGGTTAAAAGATAGCCCGTGTACAATAGGTATATTAACCTGCAAATCATTTGTATAATCAATAACAGTACCGTCTTTACTAAGACATAGATATTTACCCATATATGGAATATAGGATATTACACTTTTTTCAGTTACCACAATATCTATATTGTTAAAAGAACGGTACTTAATATCTATATTCTCAATATATGGATATTCTTCCAAATTCAACTCTTTAGAAGCTAATTTATATACAAACAAATTTGTCTTTTCATGAATACCTACTATATTTTTTATTATCTCTTCACTATATATTTTATTTCCTATAACAGTAATGATATTCACATTAATAAGTTGAAAGGCAAAAATAACTAGGATAAATACTAAGCAAATTATTAATAAGACAAATTTACCTGTTTTATTTTTACGCTTTCTAACTTTTTCCATCGAAATAACATTAGACATATTATCACCTTTAATCTGAAGAGTATTTTATCTTGGCTCCCAACAAGCTTAAATCTTTTTCCAAATTCTCGTATCCTCTTAAAATATGACTAGCATTATTAACAATAGTTTTACCTTCTGCCCCTAGGCCTGCTAGTACTAATGCTGCACCACCTCGTAAATCTTCTGCAAAAACTTCTGCTCCATTTAATCTGTTAATTCCCTTTAATACTGCTATCCTTCCATCTATAATAATATCTGCACCCATTCTAACTAATTCTGCAACATGTTTATACCTTGATTCAAATATTGTTTCAGCTATAATACTTGTTCCGTCAGCTGTAACAAGACAACTCATTAACTGGGCTTGCATATCAGTAGGAAAACCCGGATAAGGTTGTGTTCTTATAAGATCAAGCGACTTTAGTCTTTCGGGTGCTTTTATTAATATACTATTTTCAAATTCTTTTGTAAAACATCCCATCTCATTAATTTTAGTTATTGTTGAGTTTAGATGTTCCTTACATACGTCTTTTAATAGAACTTCTCCTCCAGCAGCAGCAACTGCACACATATAAGTACCTGCTACTATTCTATCTGGCATTATCCTATATTCAACTGAGTTTAACTTATTAACACCTTTTATGGTAATTGTATCTGTTCCAGCCCCTTCTATCTTAGCTCCCATTTCACATAAAAATTCTTGTAATTCTACTATTTCAGGTTCTTTAGCAGCATTATTAATAGTTGTAATTCCTTCTGAGAGTACTGCTGTTAACATTATATTTTCAGTAGCTCCAACACTTGGATAATCAAGGCTAACCTTATTGCCTATTATTTCGTTAGTGCTGCATTCAATAAACCCATGCCTATCTTTTATATCTACATTCATCTGCTTTAAAGCTTTTAAGTGCAAATCAATTGGACGAGTTCCAATAGAACAACCACCTGGAAAAGATATCTTCACAGTTTTTAATCTTCCAAGAACAGAACCTAATAGGATAATGGAAGATCTCATCATCTGAACATATTTTTCTGGTATTATATGAGTTGTTATATCGGAAGAGTCGATTATTAATATATCTCCCTCCCATTTGATTGTACACCCTATAGCAGTTAGTATGTTAAGCATATTATAGACATCTAATATTTTTGGACAGTTATGAAAATATGTCTTCCCTTCATTTAAAACAGTAGCTGCAAGTAATGGGAGAACTGCATTCTTTGACCCTTGCACTTTTATTTCGCCACTTAGACTGTATCCGCCTTCTATAATATATTTACCCATGTACTGCGACCTCCGCACAAATAGCAATTCTATATAATTCATAGTATTCATTTAATCCTTTTATGTTACTATATAACTTATCCCTTAATCAATTACAGCAACATAAAATTATTATAATAATAAATGATTAATTATTGTAACGTGCGGGTTATTTTATGTATTCTATCCCGCTTTACTAATCTTTGATCTTCTAGCTATACCAAGCACCATTCCTATCTCAACCATAAGAAATAGTAATGAAGAACCTCCATAACTTATAAATGGTAGCGGCATACCTGTTGCAGGTATTGAATTAGTAACTACTGCGATATTAATTATTACTTGTAATCCAATCTGTGCCATAACACCAACAACAATAAGCAAACTATTAAGATCAGAACAGTTACTAGCTATTACCATACATCTCCATATAAGTAAGATAAACAAAATGATAAGCGCCAAAGCTCCGAATAACCCTAATTCTTCGCATACTATTGAAAATATGATGTCATTATGTGCCTCAGGAATGAAACCTCTTTTTTGCATGCTTTGGCCTAGACCCGTACCAAATAAACCACCTGTACCTATAGCATATAGGGATTGAATAGTCTGATATCCTTTTCCAAGTGGATCTGTCCATGGTCCTTCAAGCCATATCTTAACCCTATCTGCTCTATAACCAGCCAACAATATTCCAAGCACACCACCGACAGCCCCAGGCAGAGCAGTTATCAACATCAGTTTGTAGACTTTTGGTACTGCTACAAATAAAATAGCCACACCTATTGCAAAAACTACAATAGCCGTACTCATGTTAGTTGCACCAACTAACGCTGTTGGAATTCCTATAATAAATAATATTAACATCATTAATCTATATTTATCTAAGTGACTAACCATTTTTGATGCAACATAAGCAATAACAATAATAATCATCAACTTGGCAAACTCAGAAGGTTGGAAATTGACAGGTCCAATAACTAACCATCTCTTAGCCCCTTTGATTTCTTTACCAACAAGTAATACCAAAACCAAAAAACCTAAAGACATTATGTAAAGTAACAGAGCAAATCTATTAAAAATATGAAAGTCTATTCTTGAGACAACCATCATTACAACTATTCCTAGAACACCCCATACAATTTGCTTCTTAAGGTAATGAGTACTATCATTGTACATATCAATACTATAATAATAACTAGAACTATATATCATAATGATTCCAAAAACAATAAGAATAACCACTATTGCAACAAGAGTAAAATCTGTTTGATTTTTTTTCTTCTTTAAAAGTGACCGCTTCTTACGATGTCTCTTGATTGTTTTTTCATGCAACATAACCCCTCCCTATTGCTTATCTAATTCACTTACATATTGCTTGAATAAATTACCTCTTTCTTCAAAGTTTTTAAACATATCCCAGCTTGCACATGCAGGTGATAACAAAACATTGTCTCCACTTTCAGCTAGAGAATATGCCTTATCTACTGCTTCTTTCAGGTTATCTACTTGATATATTGATTCAAATCCATTAGCTCTAGCAGCATCCTCAATTTTATATGCTGTTTCACCAAATAGAATTAAACCTTTTACTTTATTATTGAATGCTTGTATCCAGCTATCGTAACTTCCACCTTTATCCATACCGCCGCCAATTAAAATTGTATTACTTTTCATTGATTTTATTCCATTAATAGCAGCATCTTCATTAGTTGCCTTTGAATCATTGAAATACTTAGCTCCTTTAACAGTGGCTACATATTCAACTCTATGGGCAACTCCTCTAAAATTCTCTATTACTTTACTAATCACATTAATAGGAACCTGCATACATGTTGTAATCGCTATCCCTGCCATAATGTTTTCAACATTGTGTTCACCTAGTTTATTTATATCTATTACTCTTTCTTCTGCTCCATGAACATTAGTACATACATAACCATCTTTTAGGTAAACTCCCTTAGCATCTATTGGAGATTTGCTAAAATATATGACATTACATGGGATTCTATCAGCCAACCCTCTACATATTTCATTATCATAATTAATAATGCAGTAATCGTCTTTTGATTGATTTTCAGAGATTCTAAGTTTTGCATTAATATAATTATCATATGTTTTATGTCTATTAAGATGATCTGGAGTTATATTTAATATTGCACTGACTCTTGGAGCAAAATCATGTATTGTCTCAAGCTGAAAACTACTTATCTCAGCTACTATTTTTGAATCTTTGTCCGTTTTATTAATTATCTGTGAAAAAGGAATACCAATATTACCAACAACAAAAGTATTATTATAATAAGTTTCCATTATTTCACTAACAAGAGTTGTTGTAGTTGTTTTTCCATTAGTTCCAGTAATAGCTGCAATAGGAGCATCACAAAATCTATAAGATAATTCTATTTCGCTCCAAACAGGTATACCTAGTTCAAAAATCTTCTTCATAAAAGGAAGATCAAGAGGCACACCAGGACTTACGATTACCAGCCAGATATTATCTAAAATGCTGTAATCAAATTCTCCAAAAACAAATCTTGGTTCTTTTCCATCAAATAATTTGATACTGTCTACCAATTGTTTCTTGCTTTTTCCATCATATACTGTGACATTAGCTTTCTTTTCTAAGCATAGTTTAGCTGCACTTATACCACTTAATGCCATTCCAATAACGAGTATGTTCTTATCCTTTAATTCCATTCTAGCAGCACTCCTTTATCCTAAAAAAATCCATTAAAAGCTAATAATCCTATTAGACTTAAAATTGCTGTAATTATACAAAAAACCACAACAACTTTTGTCTCATTCCATCCAGATAATTCAAAATGATGATGTATAGGCGCCATTTTAAAGAATCTTTTTTTAGTAAGTTTAAAATAAAATACTTGAATCATAACTGATAAAGCTTCAACAACATATATTAATCCAACTATAAGTAAAAATATAGGCATTTTCAAGTATATGGCTGTAGCAGCAACAAAACCACCCAATGCCAGAGAACCTGTATCTCCCATGAATACTTTAGCAGGGTAAGTATTGAATAATAAGAATCCTAGCAAACTACCTACAGCAGCACATGTAATAGGTGTAATCTCGCTTTTTATTCCGATGCTCACTACTGTAAAAAATGTAGCAACCAATACCGTTACACCAGAAGCTAAACCGTCTAATCCATCTGTCAGATTAACGCTATTTACTGTACCAATCATAATAATAAATATTAATGGTATATAAGCCCATCCAAGGTCAATTGCCAACCCTCCTGTAAAAGGAACATAAATCTCTGTACCTAGTGAAGCTACATTAAACATGTAATAGCAGTATAATCCAGTAATTATTAACTGAGCTATAATTTTTTGATACGCTTTTAATCCTAGAGAACGTTTCATAACTACTTTAATAAAATCATCTAGAAATCCTATAATACCAAAACTTACTGTTATGAATAGTATAGGTATAATATCAGGATTGCTTCCAACATAAATCAAAGATGTCAAAAGTATGCCTGCTAGTATAACTACACCACCCATAGTAGGTGTTCCCGCTTTCTTTAAATGTGATCTAGGTCCATCATCCCTAACGAATTGACCGAATTTCAGTCTAGCCAAAAATGGGATAACAATTGGACACAGCACCACACTAATAAAAAATGAAATCAGTACTGGTATTATATAGGATGTATTTGTCATAAGTTCCACCTCTTTAATTTCTCAACTTTCGTTTTAACTTTTATTTATAATGATTTTAACTTTTCAACTATCATTTCAAGATGCATTCCTCTAGATGCTTTTATTATAATTGTATCTTTGTTGTTAACTAAATTATCAATACCACCTATTAGATTATCTTTTGTTTCATAATATAATATTTTATCTTTATCCATTCCATGATTAGCAGCACCATCAAAAATATATTTGGCATCTTTACCTACACATATAAGCAGATCAATATTTTTTTTGGCTGCTTCTTCTCCTATTTTGCTGTGAGCGTCCCTAGACCTTTCTCCCATCTCATACATATCACCTAGAATAGCCACTTTTCTACCATTAGTATCTAAGTTAGTCAATGTCTCAAGAGCTGATTTCATAGAGTCAACACTAGCATTATAAGCATCATTAATTACTACTATATCATTATCAAGTATAATTTTATCCATTCGCATTTTATAAGGTTTATAATTGCAGGCACCTTGTTCAATTTCAGTAACAGTCATATTAAGATGATTCCCAATTATAATCCCTGGCAATATATTATATAACATATGTTTACCAAGTGTATTTATTTTGATATCAAACTCTCTGTTATCTCCTTTTACTGTACCTTCCAATCCATCCCAACCTAATATTTTATACTTATCAATATAAAAATCATTACTATCATCAAAACCAAAAGTAAGTGTCTTAAATGATATTCTATCCCTAAGTTTTCTTAGATAAGCATCATCACCATTTAATATTACTAGACCATCTTCCTTAAGGAAATCAAGTATTTCACTCTTAGCTTTCAAAATGTTGTCTTTCGTACCAAAGTATTCAATATGCGCTTCACCAATGTTTGTAATTACAGCTATATCAGGATTAGCAATCTCACTAAGTCTATGAAGTTCACCATAATGGTTCATACCCATTTCAAGAATAACCACCTGATGTTTTTCTTCTAACTTGAAAATAGTCAGAGGAAGACCTATCTCATTGTTAAAATTTCCACTAGTCTTATGAACAAGATACTTAGCACTTAAAACAGACCCTATCATTTCTTTACAACTGGTTTTTCCAACACTGCCTGTTACAGCTATAACAGGTATTTTAAACATAGAAAGGTAATACTTGGCAAAGTCTTTTAGAGCTTGCCCAGTATCATTTACCAATAACCCTAAGCGATCAGAAGGAATCTTTGCTTTATCTTCCGTAAAACAAACTATAGCGCCTTCTTCATATGCTGCTAATATAAAATCATGACCGTCAAAGTTATCCCCCTTTATAGGTATAAATATATCGTTTTTTTGTATGGTTCTTGAATCAATCGATACATTATTATATTCAATATCTAGCTTCAACACTTCTTTATTTATAATACTCCCTTTTACTACTTCAGCAATTGTCTCTATATCTACTTGCTTCATTAATAAATCATTTCCTTTCTTAGGCAATTATTCTTCTGTCATAAAATAATTCAATACTATTTCAGCATCATCAAAATGAATCACTTTATCATGAAGTATTTGGTAATCTTCATGACCTTTGCCTGCTATAAGGATTAAATCCCCTTCTTTTGCCATAGAAAGAGCTGTGTGTATACCATTTAATCTGTCAGCTACTTTAACATATTCACAATCAGTCTTTTTAATACCTAATTCAACTTCATCAATAATAGAAATTGGATCTTCAGTTCTTGGATTATCAGAAGTTATTACACAATAATCGGAATTATTACCTGCAATTTCACCCATTACAGGCCGTTTGCTGGTATCTCTATCTCCACCACAGCCGAATACAGTAATAATTCTAGCTTTTGCAAATTCTTTCATGGATTGTAATACATTAAGTAATCCATCAGGTGCATGAGCATAATCAACAATTACTGTATAACCTTTACTGCTTGTAAAAGACTGAAATCTACCTCTGATTCCTTTATTCTTTTTAAGTCCATTTATAACTACATCCATAGGTACACCTAGAGCTAAACAAGCTCCCATAGATGCTAATGCATTATATACGCTAAATTTTCCAGGTGTATTGAGAGTTATATTATATGAATTTCCTTCATAAACCACATTGAACGTAACTCCACTTAGGTCAATACTCAATTCAGTAGCATTCAAGTCTGCTTTATCATTTTCAATACCATAAGTTAAATATCTTTTGCATGTGCCATTTTCTATCATGTATAGTCCATACTTGTCATCTATATTTATTACTCCAATATCACACATCTTGAATAATTTCAGTTTGGCATCTCTGTAATTTTCCATTGTCTTATGAAAATCTAGGTGATCTAAAGTAAGATTGGTGTATATACCTACGTCAAATTTGCACGCGTCTACTCGGTGAAGAGCAAGTGAATGAGATGATACTTCCATTACTACAGCATTAACATTTTCCTGAACCATATTATAGAATAATTCTTGTAGATCAAGTGATTCAGGTGTAGTCCTGCTAGCCTTTAGCACTTTATCTCCTATTCTATTCTCAATTGTACCAATAATTCCAGTTTTTTTATTGAATTCCTCAATAATACTCTTTGTCAGATAAGTTATTGATGTTTTTCCATTAGTTCCAGTAACACCAATCAACCTAAACTTATTGGATGGGTGATTATAATATCTTTCAGCAATATATGCTATAGCTTTTCTTGTATCCTCTACTTTAAGTATTGCTACATCTTTATCAATTCCATCAATATCATCTTCCACCAAAATAGCTTTTGCACCTTTTGATACTGCACTTTTTGCATAATTATGTCCATCTACCTTAAAACCTTTTATACAAACAAAAAGACTAGCATCAGTTACTTTTCTGGAATCGTATTGTATATTTGATATATTAATATCTTCATTTCCTTGTAACACTTTATAATCTATATTCTTTAACAGTCCTTGTAATTTCAATCTATCTCCTCCAAACTGAGAGAATTATATAATACTATTATGTAATTCCCAAAACTATAATTTACCATTAATATTACCATAATTTTTTTAATCTGCAAAGAGTATTAATTTACTGTCTCTATTAACTTTATCATTTGGCAGCGGAAACTGCTCTGTTATAGTTTCACCATTACCAATATTTACTATCTCTAATTCTATATCTTTTAGTATTTTTTTTGCTTCATCTATATTTACCCCTAATAAATCAGGTATAGTAATCTCTCCAACTTTGAATTCATCAAAATCTCTCTGGACATATTTGGGATTAATGCCCATATATGGTAAAATATTTTCATATAATTCTCTAATTACAGGGGCTGCAACAGTACCCCCATAATATATTCCTTCTGGTTCATCAACTAATACAAGAGCAATAACTTGAGGATTATCTGCAGGTGCGAATCCTAAGAAAGATGATATATATTTGTTACTGCTTCTAGGAAGTTTTTCTGAAGTAGCTGTTTTACCTCCTACTTTGTAACCTGGAACATAACATCTTCTACCTGTACCTTCTGAAACAACACTTTCTAATAGATTAGCCATAGTATCTGATGTTTCCTTACTGATAGCTGTTTTTGAATTGTCATATTTCAAGGTTTCAATAGGTACTCCATCTTGATTAAGAATCTCTACACCAAAATGAGGAGTTATGAGTTTTCCTCCATTAACTACTGCTGAACCTGCTCTAATCAGCTGTAATGGCGTTATCTGAAAAGATTGACCAAATGACATGGTAGCAAGCTCTACAGGTCCAATATTAGCCTTTTTATGCATTATACTTACTGCTTCACCTGGTAAATCAATTCCTGTCTTAGTCAATAAACCAAATTTATCAAAATACTTAAGGAATCTCTCTACTCCCAGTCTTTCAGCTACTGCCATGAAAACCGGGTTACAGGAATTCTGAACACCTTGAACAAAAGTCTCTGAACCATGTCCTCCTGCCTTATGACATCTTATTCGTCTATCAGCGACAATACTATACCCAGGGCAGAAAAAAGTATCGTCAAGTTTAACTGCTTTTTCTTCTAACCCTGCTGAAGCAGTTACCACCTTAAAAGTCGAGCCTGGTTCATAAGTATCATTAATACAATAATTTCGCCATATTTGATTGAGTATTTTCTGTTGTTCTTCACTTGATTCTATTTGTAAATCCCCAAGATCGAAAGGTTCATTAAGATCAAAGTCTGGTTTATTGGCCATAGCATATATTTCACCATTTTGAGGATTCATTACTATGATAGACCCTCTATTAGCATTTTTGGATATAAGAACTTTTTCAAGTGCTTGTTCTGCATATTTTTGAATGTTAACATCCATACTTGTAACCAAATGATAACCTGCTACTGGGTCTTTTCTACTTTCTGCCAAGTTTTCAATTTCAATACCTTTTGCATTGGTCCTAGTTAATATCATACCTACTTCGCCTTTTAAGTATTTATCATATTTTACTTCAAGACCAATAATCCCTTGATTATCCTTTCCAACAAAACCTATTACATGAGAACCTAGAGTTGAAAATGGGTAGATTCTTTTGTAATCTTCATCAATGATTATTCCATCCAAGTCATACTCTCTTATCTCATCTGCAACCTCTTTTTCTACGTTCATCTTAATTCTTTCTAGAGCTACTTTATTTTCAACTTTTTTCTTAACTAAATCATAATCCATTTCTAATTTGTCACATAGAACTTCTATAACTTTTTCTTTATCAGTAATCTGGTTATGTATAACAGAAACACATGTGACAGATTTATTTACTGCAATAGGTATACCATTTCTATCAAGTATGCTACCACGTTCAGCTTTTATAACTCGTTCTCTATTATGAAGTTCTTCTGCTTTTTCCTGTAAAAAATCAGCCCTGCAAATCATTATATAACCTACACGAAAACATAATATGAAAAGTAGTAAAACATAGACGGAACATATAAAAAACGTTCTTTTTCTATTATGTGTTTTTGTTCTTAACATTATTTCACCATAACATTAACTTTTATATAATTCTATGAGTTTTCAAAAATGTTATGCTAAATTTAAAGGAAACTTAATAATTAATATAAGCCGATTTTTATATCTCAGGTTCAATATTTTCTTCAGTCGTTTTATCAGTAGTTGTGTCAGTATTGACTTTTGGTTTATCTACTGTACTATTCCCTTGTTCCTCACCTTCTATACGAGGATAAATGTTCATATACGGAAGTGTCTTTTCCATTATGCTCTTAAAAATGTTCTGTGCAAAAATACTTGTTGGTTTTGGCGATTCAGGTTCATCTACAATTACCAATAATGCTATCTTTGGATTATCTACTGGTGCAAATCCTAGAAATGAAACCATATATTTTTCTGCTGTTCTAGGTAATTTCTCTGCTGTACCTGTTTTACCTCCAATATCATACCCCTCAATAGCAACTCTCTTACCTGTACCATTCTCAACAACAGAATGTAAAGCTTCTTTTATGGTCTGAGCTGTTTTTGAAGATATGACTTGTCTTACTTGCTTGGCATCATTCGCTTTTACAACATTACCATTTTCATTAACAATCTTTTTCATTATATGTGGTTCATATAAATATCCACCATTAATCAATGAACCAAAAGATGTTATTAATTGAAGGGGAGTTATAGTAAAACCTTGTCCAAAAGAACAAGTAGCAAGTTCTACTGGTCCTAATCCTTCTATTCCATAATATTTTGAATCTCCCTCACCTATTAAATCAATATTAGTCTTTGTTCCAAATCCAAACAGCTGTTGATAATCATAAAAGATTTCTTTTCCTACTTTTGCACCTATATCCATAAATGCAACATTACATGAATTTTCTAACGCTCCTATTACTGTCAAGTCACCATGTCCACTGGATTTCCAACATGAAATATTACTGCCGTAAAGCCTTTTGCTCCCTCCGCAATAATACGTTTCAGTCAATGTTACTTTCTTTTCCTCAATAGCAGCTGCTGCTACAAATGGTTTGAAAGTTGAACCTGGTTCATAAGTATCACTAATATTAAAATTACGCCATAATCCATTAAGAAAATTAGATTTATTTTCTAGGGGCATATTTTTAATTTCTTCTTCCGTAAAGTATGCAGTCAGATCATAAGGTTCATTCAAGTTATAATCAGGATAGCTGGCCATAGCAAGCACTTCCCCATTTTGAGGATTAGTAGCAACTACATATACATTCTTAGGATTACTCTCTAAATTAGCCTTTATAGCTTCTTCTACATAATATTGAATAGTTTGATCTATGGTAAGCACTACATCATTGCCGTTTTTAGGTTCTATGTACTTATTTTCTATATAATTACCATCATTGATAACACCAAATTCTCTACCTTCTTCTCCTCTCAGATATTTCCCATAAGTTTCTTCAACACCCCATCTACCTTGATTACCCTTATCCACAAAACCTAATACATCACATAACATATTATTGTTAGGATATAATCTCTTATAAACTTCTTTTAGATGAAGTCCTTTATACTTTCTTTTTCTAATATCTTCAAATTCATTTTCAATTTCACTATAGTTAAGATTAGAGGCTAAAACCTCATAATTACTGAAAGCTCTATTTTTTAATAAATCCTTTAGATCAGACTCTTTAAATTCATAAGTATTAACTAAAAAATTAATAGTCTCATTTATATCTTCTTCATCACACTTAGCTAATACTCCCGGGTCAAAAATCAAATCATATACTTTTTTACTCTCTGCAAAAACCCTGCCATTTCTATCATATATTGTCCCTCTCTTAGGTTCTAGCAAGTTATTATATCTAACACTATTGTTAACTTGTTGAGACAATACACGTTTCTTATAGTTCAAGCTTTCTGCATTAACTATGGAATATACTCGAAAACATAATAAAAGAATACATGTAATAAAAATAAAGAAAAGGAAAACAAGATTCCTTTTCGCTTTGTATGTATAATCTTTCGTGCTATTCAATGAAATCACCTTCCCTTTGTTAGAATAAAACTTACGATATTGTTAAAATTATTATTCTGTTGGGTTGGTTGTGTTATATCAGTCAATTGTTCTGTATAACTATTCTGTGCCACATCTAATCTATTTATTTGATTTTTACTAGGTACTACCATGCCAAGCTTAGTTGTTGCTACTTCATATATTTTATTGAGGTCAATATTAGTATTGATACTTTCTTCAATTAATTTATTGTTCTTCTTGAGATTGTTGAGTCTATTTTCTAGCGCTGCAATATTATCGAATCTATCTGATACTGTAAATTGTGTTTTTATCATGATTAAGCACATAACCATGGTAAGACATAATATAAGTGAAAATTTCAACTTATATTTGTATCTCTTAACAACTCTTCTCTCCGCCTTATTTCTTTTAACTTTATTCAAATTATTTTCATTAATTGAATCTCTGTTATAAGTATTGTAATCTCTTTCTAATTTGGCTGCATTATTCCCTATCACATAGAATTGATTATCAGTATTATAATGTTGTTTTCTGCTCATCTACTTCACCTCAACTTTCTCAAAAATTCTAAGCTTAGCACTTTTAGAGCGGCTATTGCTATTTAACTCTTCTTCCGTAGCTGTAATTGGTTTTCTAGTTATTATCTTACCTTGAGATTTTTTATTGCAAACACATATAGGAAAATCCGGAGGACATGTACAAGGATCAAAATTATCCTTAAATGCTCTTTTAACAATTCTATCTTCTAATGAATGAAATGTTATTATGCATAATCTTCCTCCATCATTAAGTCTATCTATCATATCATTCAATGTATCTTTTAATACATTTAATTCTTCATTTAATTCAATCCTAATAGCTTGAAACGTTTTCTTAGCAGGATGTCCACCTTTTTGCATAGCTTTGTTAGGTATTGATTTTCTAATGATGTCAACTAACTCTAATGTAGTTTCTATAGGCTTCTCTTGTCTAGCCGCTGCTATATTTTTGACGATTCTAGAAGCCCATTTCTCTTCTCCATATGTTCTGATTACTTTATATAATTCTTCCTCATCATAGTTATTTATAATATCAGCTGCTGTAGATACTTGTCTTGTATCCATACGCATATCAAGAGGCGCATCCTTCATATATGAAAATCCTCTTTCTGCAGTATCAAGCTGATGTGATGAAACACCAAGGTCCAATAAGATACCATCTACTTTATGGATATCTTCTTCATTAAGGACTGATTCAAATTCTGAAAAATTAGCACGATGAATTTTAACAATACCTTTATATTCTGCTAGTTTTTTCGTGCTTGCATCAATAGCATTTTCATCTTGGTCAATACCTATTAGCAATCCGTCTTTATTAAGTTTTTTACATATTTCGTAAGAATGCCCTGCTCCACCAAGAGTTCCATCAATATAAATACCATTTGGCTTTATGTTAAGTCCTTCTATGCATTCTTCTAATAGTACTGACTTATGTTGAAATGCCATTTTTACTCCTTCTTTCTATATGTGTCTATTAAACTATATGTCTAGGTCTTCCATGTCTTCTGCTAATTCGCTTATATCAATATCGTCATCAGCATTATAATCTTCCCAATTCTCTTTAGACCAAATCTCTACCCTATTGGAAACACCAATTAAGATGACTTCTTTTTCAAGCACTGAATATTCTCTAAGGTGTGATGGTATCAATATTCTTCCCTGCTTGTCCAGATTACATTCATTAGCAGAAGCGATAAAGAATCTTTGTATTCTTCTTGCATCTTTTTTCTTCATAGGGTTATTATTCAACTTCTCAATAAATTTATTCCACTCTTCTTCTGTATATACCATTAAACAATTATCGAATCCTTTGGTTATGTAAAAAGTCTCGCCTAGTAGAGCCCTGAATTTTGCAGGTACTATTAATCTTCCTTTATCATCAATTGAATGTTTATATTCACCTATAAACATAGCATTCACCTGCAATTCCCCAGATAATTAAATCATCATCCACTTTCTACCACTCACTACCACTTTCTACCACCCATATCCATATAATAGTATATATGAGAGAGTTTTTCAAGTATTTAGACAAAAAAAAATAACAGACCAATACATCTAATCTGTTATTTTATATAAATTTTTATTAGATTTTTATACATTATTACTATTTTTGCAATGATACTACTATTTAAAACGAATGCATTTAATTATTTTTTATAATTTTTGTATATTATTTTTATTTATTTTATACAAATTTTTACTTAAATTTACAATTCAAATTATTTCTGTACACCTATAGTAATTAACTCTCACTTCCCTTAAATCATAAGTACTAATACCCATTATCTATATTTTAAGGAAAGTCAATTATTTATTTTACTGTACTGTTTTTCTGTCATATTTGCTTTAATATAATAACTTTCAATAAGTTTGTCGAGTTCAACACTAACTCTATAAATTTCTTGCTGATCAGCTTTACAAGCGATCATTTCGTCAAGAATTTCCCTTAGCTGCTCAATATTGTAATTCTGCATTTCTCATTCCCCTTAGCTTTTAAGCTTCTTTCAATATTTGTAGCATTCGTTTTCTATCTTGTTCTCTTCCTCCTCATGATTATTATAAACACTAATGACACAACTATAAGGACCCCTGCAAGTAATTGTGAAACTGGAATACCCGAACTACCAATTATTAATTGATCTGTTCTTAGACCTTCAATCCAAACTCTTCCTAAACCATATCCCAAAAGATATAGTGCAAATATTTCTCCGTTGAATTTTCTTCTTTTGAAATAAATTAACAATAGAACTAAAACACCTAAATTCCATAGTGATTCATATAAAAATGTTGGTTGGACTTGTATATACTCTACACCGTTTACCGTTTTGATTTTATCAAGTAATTGTGCAGGAATATACTTAGCCTTAGTAGTTTTCAACATCATAGCTAGATGATTCTCGGTGTAACCGCCAAATGCTTCCATATTGACGAAATTACCCCATCTACCAATAATTTGTCCAAGTATCAGGCCTGGAGCTGCAGTATCTGCAAAATTCCAGAAATCAACTTTTTTACGCTTTGAAAATATGATTAGAGTTATTACTGCTCCAATGATTCCTCCATAGATAGCTAGTCCGCCTTCTCTGAATGCAAATATCTTGATTAGATTATCTTTATATTCATCCCATGAAAATATAACGTAAAACAATCTAGCTGAAACTACTGAAACGATAAGTGCATAAATTAAAAAATCAGGATATAAGGCTTCGTCTATATCATTTCTTTTTCCTAATTGAATTGCAACAAATAATCCTGCGAGTATCCCAAATCCTATTATCAAACCATACCAATATACATCTAAACCAAATATGCTAAATGCAACCGGGTCGATACTATTTATCTCTATACCTAGATTTGGAAAAATTATGTCTGGTGCTAAATTCATTTTTTCATTCCTCCATAAAAAATCATATTACAAATATAATATAGTATATTCTTAGAAAATGCAAACTTTTCGTCCACATTTACCATAACAATTTTTTATACGACATATACAGACAGAAACCTCTTGTACATTAACTATATATCAGTGATATTGTAGTATATTAACTTAATAAAGCGGTTAAATATATATTATTGATTAATTTTATCATATTGTGTTATACTAATATATAATTATAATACAAAAACATATCTTAGATGAAATAAGGAGGAACTATAATGAATAGACCTAATCATAGAAGACCACATCATAGAGTAGGTGAAAAACAAGTACAACAGCAATCTCAGGAAAAAAGCATAATGGAATTTGATATCAAAAAAACTTCCATTATTATCGCTATCTTTTGTTTTATTCAAGGTTGGTTAATTGGACTTGCAATGAATAGAAAATAGCTTATATATCAATTCCTAGGTTAATAACCTAGGTTTTTGTTTGTATGCATAGATGATTAATTTCAATATATATAGTTGACAATACTGCTAGATAATATTTATAATAACAGCAGTAAAGAATAATATTATTAATTAGGAAGGAAGACGACCAATGAAATTAGGAATTGTAGGATTACCAAACGTTGGTAAGAGTACGTTATTCAATTCATTAACTAAGGCTGGAGCAGAATCTGCTAACTATCCATTCTGTACCATTGACCCTAATATAGGTATCGTTACAGTCCCAGACCCAAGACTTGATGAATTAACTAAATTATATGATTCTAAAAAAACTATACCTGCAGTTATAGAGTTTGTTGACATCGCCGGACTAGTAAAAGGTGCTAGCAAAGGCGAAGGACTTGGTAATAAATTTTTATCCAATATAAGAGAGGTAGACGCAATAGTTCATGTAGTGAGATGTTTTGAAGATACTAATGTAGTTCATGTAGATGGTTCTATCGACCCTATAAGAGATATTGAAACTATCAATCTTGAATTAATTTTCTCGGATATTGAGATATTAGACAGAAGAATAGCTAAGACAACAAAATCTCTAAAAGGAGATAAATCTCTTATAAAAGAAATAGATGTTTTAAAGAAATTAAAAGAAGAGTTAGAAGAAGGCAAATCTGCAAGAAACGTTGATTTTAATTCTGAAGAAGATATCAAATTCGTAGAATCCCTTAATCTTCTTACATATAAACCTGTTATCTATGCGACTAATGTTACAGAAGATGATCTTCCAGATGATGGAGCTAGTAATCCTTATGTACAATCAGTAAAAGAATTCGCTAAGATAGAAGCTTCTGAAGCGTTTGTAATATGCGCTAAGATAGAAGAAGAGATTTCTGAACTTGATGATGATGAAAGAGCAATGTTCCTAGAGGACCTTGGTATAAAAGATGCTGGTCTTGAAAAATTAATAAATGCAAGCTACAGCCTTCTTGGTCTTATCAGTTTCCTTACTGCTGGAGAAAAAGAAACAAGAGCTTGGACTATTACAAAAGGTACAAAAGCCCCTGGTGCAGCTGGTAAAATCCATACCGATTTTGAAAAAGGCTTCATTCGTGCAGAAGTAGTCAAGTACGAAGACCTTATCGCATGTGGTAATTATACTGCTGCTAAAGAAAAAGGATTAGTTGGAGTTGAAGGTAAGGAATATGTTGTACAAGATGGAGATGTAATGTTGTTTAGATTTAACGTTTAATAAAATTATTGTACAAAATCAAAACCTCCTATTGATGATTATTTCACCATTAGGAGGTATTATTATATCTATTTATACTGCACCCTATATCTTAAAACCGTCTATCTTCATATATATATTTCTACTCTATTCCTCCATTAAAAAAGATTCTTACTCTATCATTAATTTTCTGTTTCAACAAATTTTTATTATTTTCACCCATTAGAATGGAATTCTCATATAAATTTTTTACCTTTTCTCTAGAAATACCAAGTTTTTTACTTAACACTTTATCCACTCTTAGTCCAAGTGGATATTTACATATGATATCAAGAATAATTTTGTCTTTTCCTTTGAAATCTTTTTTGATTATATCTATATCTTCACCAATAATTCCATATTCAACATTTGTAAAATCAAGCTTGACTTTATTTTTATTATGGATAGCAATATCAAATCCATATTCTTTCGCAAGCTCAATATCATTACTTAAAAATAATTCGTATAGCTGTGAATCTATATCAGTAGGTGTTATTCTTTCATATATCCCCATATTCCAAGTAGATTTACATTTTTCACATTGATATATAAGCCATATATCCAGCTTATTCTTATTGGCATTCACTCGAAATTTTCCACTACTTCTATAAACAGCATTATTACCGCATTTTGGACAGTTCCTTATTACAGCTGGTATTGTCAAAGGAACTATTTCCCACTTTATATTTTTTAAATAGCTCATTTTGCTCCTCCTATATATTTATCTCTAGGATTACGCAAAGGCTATTTCACAATATTTATTTTATCATGCATAGCCTTTGCTAAGCACTAATAATAAGTTTTCTCATAATACAATCCTCCTTTAATCAATATGTCTCTTGGATATTATACTAGCATCTATACAAAATAACTACCTCATGTTCTTTTCAGAAATAAAAATAAGCCTGAATCAAAAGGATTGAAACAGACTTATGTATCTAATAATATTTCTTTTTTATGTTCAAAATAATTCTTTGAATACTTTTTTGTGATAAATAAAATTCATCTGCAAGTTCTTTGACTGAATAACCGTTCATATATTTTTCATATATTTTCATATTTCTATCAGCCAAAACAGCTTTAGTCGTTGTACTTGCTCCCCAAGCTTTTTTATTTTTTTCCTTCTTGGGTATATAAATATATTCACCATCAATATAATTTTGAATTAACTCTACCAAATCCTTTGGTAATAATTCTGCCGCCTTAATATAGCTCATTTTGCTCCTCCTAATAGATTATTTTTAGGATTAAGCAAAGGCTATTATCTATAATGATTTAACAATGCAATAGCCTCTGCTACGCATTAATAACATATCTTCTCATATATAAACCTCCCGTGATTAAATTAAATTCTCTCAATAACATATTAACCAATTAATGAGAAATTTGCAAGATATTATTATTTAATCTTATTATATATCTCCTTAATTTTCTGTTTTAGATATATATTATCTCTATTAGCGCTATCTTTCTTATTTTCCATGTAATTAATGATTTCCACTACAATATCAGCAACTTCATGTTCCTGAATACTACTTCTTATAAAGTCTTTGGAATTAGCTTTTAAGCTTATATTATAATGGTGCTTTATCATGTCATTAAGAATATTGTAGATATCATTTTCATTATCACTATTCTTTAATTGCTTATACATATTATTAAGCTCTTTATCTTGTTTCTTAGCATACGCCCTTAATACAATTAATAATGTAACTAATAATATTAAGATAATGAGTATAATAAACCCTATCAACAAACCTTTCTTGCTGAATTTTAGTGTAAGATAATCCTTATCATCCATATTATAACTGACTTGATTAATTTTAATCTTTTGAGAAGTTGCGTATTCTTTGTTATCTGTTTTATTTCCATTATCGGACTGATTATTAGACTGATTATTTTCTGTAACTTCACCAGTTACGGTAATAGTCTTACCAGGTATCTCAGCTCTTTTATAAGTTCCTGATACAGTATCAAAGTAGGATATGTAGATAGGATCAATCTTAATATCTCCATTTTTTTCAGGAACTAATATTACTTCAAATTGTTTTTTAGCATTGTATTGATTATTTTCAATACTTTCATTCATACCTTTTACTGTTTCATAAACAGAAAAACCAGGTACCTCATCTTTTATTATCTTATCCAGAATCTCTAAGTTACAATTACCAGAAGCAGTAACATTAAGAGTCAATGAATCTCCATATTCTAATTGGTCTTTATTAAACTCAGCTTCTATTTTCAAATCACCAACCAGTCCCGAAAAATCATCAGGCTTATTTTCCTCTGGTAATGGCTTAATAGTCACCTCTTTTTCAGTTGTTCCTAAATATACTGGTTTAGATGAATCAAAAAAATTCGATGTAGCGATATTTGCTTGAAATTTATATGAAGGGATTGTTACCTTACCTGTTTTTATTGGTGATAAATACATCTTCTTAGCCTCGTATTTAACATATTTATTACCATCAACATAAACATAATTACCTTTTAGGTCATCATTGGCAACTTCATTAACCATAAAGTCATCAAACCCTATTTGATCTGCAAAACCATAACTTTCAATGCTATAACGTGAATAGAGTTCATAAGTTAAACCAATCTTTTGCCCAAAATAAATTTCATCATCAGAGATTAAAGTTTTTAAAAATATATCTTTGACCTCCTCATTATGAACATCATCATTCCTTTTGCTGACATTGACTTTCAATGTGTTTGTTTTACGTATATCTCCCTTATAATTGATACTACCTTGAAGAGTGAATTCTCCAGATTTCTTTGGCATCAACACATAAGTAACGTCAATCTGACTAGTTGTATCTCCATTAATAATTCTGGTAGATGTGGATTGACTTGTTGATAATACATCAAAATTATCTAGTCCATCTATTACCAGATCCTTACATCCATTAGCATTTATTATAGAAAAAACTAGATTAGTACTAACCCCTTCCTCTAGATTAAGACTGTCAATATCAAGACGAAACTCTGCCTCTTTTTTTGCTAAAACGCTTCCTTCTGTAAGTAATATAAGTGTAGCTATCAAACATAATATGAAGGAAATTCTAACTTTCATTCTTTTACCAGTCATATTTCTCCTCCTTACCACTGTTTTTTACTTGTTGATTATTTTTCAAACTACTCTCTTCTTGTTTTTCCAACATCTGTAGTATCTGCATTATGTCTTTATCATTTTGTTCGCCTTCGGAGGTATCTTCCTTATTCATGCTGCTACCATCTTCTTTATCCTCATCAGACTTTTCGCCCTGTTCTTGCTGATTCTTCTTATCTTCGTCTTGATTTCCTTCTTGATTCTTGGATTGCTCACTTTCTTGTTCCTCTTCCTTGCTTTCATCTTCTCCATCTTCGTTTTTATTTTCATCATTGCTACCAGATTCATGGTTTTGGTTATCTTTGTCCTGCTGTTGTTCTTGCTTATTGTCCCCGTTTTCTTCATTGTCTTGATTATCCTGCTGGTCACTTTTACCATCTTGATTATTTTTTTTATCATCTTGTTGATTTTCTTTGTTATCCTCTTGATTTTTATCATCTTGCTGATTCTGATTATCTTTATTCATCTCATCTATTTTACTTTTTACAAGCTCATAATTATATTTCAACTCTACATTACTAGGGAAATTGACCATACCGTTTTTATAAGCTTCCAGAGCCTTATTGTAGCACTCCATTTTCTGATTCATGTCATTACTGCTATCAGCTAGCTTATAACTACAATTTCCTTGGTTCAAATATTTATCTACTTTGTTAGAAGCTTTATCATAATGTTCAATTGCCTGTTCATAATCATTCAATTGATATGATGCTTGTCCAGAGTTATAGTTAAGTATGGTATCTTCAGGATTCTTTTCTAGTCCCTTTTGATATGCTTCTAGAGATTTGTCATAGTCTTCTGAAGCATATAATTTATTACCACTCGCTATGGATTTTTTTATACCATTATTAAAATCAAGTACTCCTGTTAAGAAAAGTACTAACATAATTATTATTAATGATCCAGATACAAAAGAAATCTTTTTCATTATAACTTCCTCCTTTCTGGAATGAAATACCCTAGAACAAATAATAATATCCCTGCACCTAAAAAGTATTGATATAACAATCTATATCTCTTCAGTTTCCTAGTTTTCATCAAATCTCTTTTTAGATGACGAATATCATTTGTAAGGGAATTAATCTCTTCACCAGTTAACGATGATTGATAATATGCTCCATTACCAGTAGAGGCTAAGCTTTTCAATATATCCGAATTCAATTTTGACATTACTGGCTGCCCATTCTGGTCTTTTTTATAATCTATGACATTATTAGTAGCAGGGTCATATACAGGTATTAAACCGCCTTTATCCGTACCTATACCAATAGCAAACACTTTCAAGTTATCATCATTGATCTTTTTAAGTACTTCCAAACTGTTGGAATCATGTTCTTCTCCATCACTCAAAACTATTACAACTTTATCTGCACCCATAGTCTGGTCAAAAGATTTATCCGCTAGACTAATTGCAGTACCAACATTACTGCCCCCTCCACCAATCATATCAGTATCAATTACCTTAAGAAACATCTTAGCCAAATCATAATCATCGGTCAAAGGCATTTGAACAAAAGCTGATGATGAAAAAGGAATAAAGCCTATCCTATCTCCTTCAAGATTGTCTATTATATTCTCAACTATCTTCCTAGCTCTGCTAATCCTATTAGGCTTGATATCTTCAGCTAGCATACTCTTGGAAGTATCAATGAGAACATATATGTCAAGTCCTTCTCTATTCACTTCCGTAAGCCCTTTCAGCTTCTGAGGTCCAAGAAGAGAAAATACTATCAAACCAATAGCAACAGTCATTAAAATGATTTTGACGGATATAAATCTCACCTTAGTATCAAACTTCAACAAATTCAATATTTTTTTCTTTTTATAATATCCTAGTATAAAAACAGCCAAACATCCTATCAGAATTATGATATATATTATATTAAAAGGATATCTAAATTCTAAACCATTCAATAAAATAACCCTCTTTCTATCTTAGTTACTGCATACATTATGGAATTTGAATATAAAAATAACGGTCAAGGAAAATACCTATCAGCAGCAAAATAAGAGCTACTTTAATTAAATCAAAAGCAAGTTCTTTGTACTGTACAAAATCATCCCTATCAAATTTTGTCTTCTCTAGTTCATTTATATCTGAAAATATCTTAGACATAGCCTGGGGATCTCTTGCTCTATAATACTTGCCACCAGTTTTTTCAGCGATACCTTTTAACAATTCTTCATCAAGTCCACCTTCATATCGCTGATATCTAGTTTGTCCAAAGAAATCTACTGGATATATGGTTTCATCTGTTCCTACACCAATAGTATATATTTTAATACCTAATTCTTCTGCCAAATCAGATGCGGTATTTGGGTTAATGGCTCCTGCGTTATTTTCACCATCAGTAACTAATATCATAACCTTAGATTGTGAATCACTCTTTTTCAGTCTGTTAAGTCCAACAGAAATAGCCATTCCAATAGCTGTACCATTATCATTAACTGATTCTGTGGTTATTTCTTCCAATGACTGCTTTACAATGTTATGGTCAAGTGTCAATGGTATTCTGGTGTATGCAGTTCCAGCAAAAATCACCAAGGCTAATCTATCTGAAGGTCTTTCTTCTACAAAATCTTCAATGGTTTTCTTAGCAACCTCAAGACGATTAGGCTTGAAGTCAACAGATTCCATTGAGCCAGACACGTCTAATACCATTGCAATATCTATCCCTTTTTCCTGTATGGTATCTGGCTGGCTGGTCAACTGGGGTCTAGAAAGTGCTAGAACTAATATTATTAAACTCAAACATATCATGTACTTACCGATTTTATGCTTATAAGTTTTTTTCAGCCCAGAACTTTTTAGAAGCTTAACACTAGAAAATTTTAATGTACTTTTGTTTTTCTTGATTATGAAAATATATATAATTAAAGGTATAAATAATAAGAAATACCAATTCGCTAATCGTATCATACATCTACCTCTTTTGCTTGTTCTATTTTTTCCACTAATTCTACAAGTCTTATAAGTAATTCTTGTTTTTGTTCTGTGGTAACTACTACTCCTGTGAATTTATAGTAATCACACATCTGAAGCCAAGATTTGATATGTGGTACAAAAGACTCCAAAACAGTTATTGATGAAATCTCAGCTATTATTTCATTACATGTTTTACCTCTAATAGAACATGAATACTTTGTCTGTAGGTAATTCTTAAGATTTAATGTCATAGTAACAAAACAATCACGTTCTTCTAATGAAATATCGTCTGTTGCTTTTTTGAAAATAATAAAAGCACTAACTGGACCTGTCTTTCTTCTTTTTATGTATTGCCATAGGCTTATACATAAAAAGAAGAAAGAC
>NZ_BTPU01000095.1:0-20677 GCF_036985595.1 Vallitalea maricola
TTTCACGTGAAACATTTATACTAAGGGACGTGGAACTAATATGAAATAAGATAGCTGGTGGATAAGGTTGATAATATTATCATATTCCATGAATTAGTAGATATACCCTAATAAGTAATAGAAATACATACATTTTCTGGAGAGACAATCTATAGCGCATAATTGATCTATATATAGCTAATACAAATACTATAGAGCATATCTAAGTTTCACGTGAAACATTCATTAGATTACACAACAAACTAAATTTACCCAATTACACGTATATAAGTGTGATAAATAGTTAGTTTTACGAAGACCGTTCCTTGGAGTAAGGCGAAGTAAAACTAACTATTTATCACTACGATAACTACCGTGTAGCCCCTAATCTAATTCACCACTAATAAACTAACTAATATCCTAAGAATCTACTAACCTAATACCACCATTAATCAATAAAATAACTCATCTAAAAACTCGTTACATTAACAATAACCCTTTGGAATTTATTCATCCAACCTACAATCAATTATAATACCTATACCAATATCCACTTTTTAACTAAATCTATCTAAAAAAATAGATTTAAAAAACCTATTGTGATATAATTAATAAAACGATATCCGAAAGAAGGGAATAATAATGGGAAGAATCATAGCCGTAGCTAACCAAAAAGGTGGTGTTGGTAAAACAACTACATCTGTAAATTTATCTTCTTGCTTAGCTGAAAAAGGGAAAAAAGTACTTACTCTAGATATTGATCCGCAAGGAAATACTACTAGAGGTTTAGGAATAGATAAGAGGAAGTTAAAGAATACTACATATGAGTTGCTTTTAGGACAAGCACCCTTGAAAAAGTGTATAATTAAAAATGTATTTAAGAATATATCCCTTATGCCTGCTGATGTTGATTTAGCTGGTGCAGAGATAGAGTTGATTGGAATGGATGATAATAGTTTCATATTGAAGAAGCAAATTGATCAAGTAAGAGATAACTATGATTACATAATCATTGATTGTCCACCATCATTAAGTTCTTTAACAGTAAATGCTCTGACTACAGCGGATACAGTTTTAGTACCTATACAGTGTGAATTCTTTGCTTTAGAGGGATTGTCTCAGCTTATGTATACTATTAACTTAGTCAAGAAGAGATTAAATCCTAATCTTGAGATTGAAGGAGTAGTATTTACAATGTATGATGCTAGAACTAATTTGTCTATGCAGGTAGTGGATGAAGTTAAAAAAGAGTTGAAAAGGACAAATATTTATAAAACAATAATACCAAGAAATGTTAGATTAGGAGAAGCACCAAGTCATGGAATCCCGATTAATCTATATGATTCTAATTCAAAAGGTGCCGAAAGTTATAGGTTATTAGCAGATGAAGTGATAAATAGGAAGGATGTTTAGAAATGGCTGTCGTAAAAAGAGGGTTAGGAAAAGGTCTATCTGCTCTTATTACAGATGATCTTGAACAAGAAATCACTGATAAAAGTAAAGGTATAGTTAAAATAAATATTAATGAAGTTGGTCCCAATAAAGAGCAACCACGAAAAAAGTTTGATGAAGATCAATTACAGGAGTTGTCAGATTCCATAAAACAATATGGAGTTATTCAGCCATTGATAGTTATTAAAAAGAATAAATATTATGAAATAGTAGCAGGTGAAAGAAGATGGAGAGCCTCAAAATTAGCTGGATTGAAGGAAGTGCCAGTAATAATAAAAGGTTATACACCTAGAGAGAAACTAGAAGTATCGCTTATAGAAAATATACAGAGAGAGAATCTTAATCCTATAGAAGAAGCGTTTGCATATCAGAAACTTATTAATGATTTTAAGTTAAAACAGGATGATGTGGCTGAAAAGGTTTCAAAAAGTCGTTCTGCAATAGCAAATTCTATGAGATTATTGAATCTGGATGAAAGAGTGCAGAGGATGATAGTTGATGAAATGATCTCTAGTGGACATGCACGAGCATTATTAGCAATAAAGGATGGTGAGATTCAATATAATATTGCAAACAAAGTATTTGATGAAAAATTAAGTGTTAGAGATACAGAAAAACTCATCAAGAGTATTACAAAACCTAAGACTCCTAAAAAGGAATCAAGTAATGATGAAGCCTTAACTGCTATATATAAAGATGTAGAAGAAAGATTTAAAGAGATTCTTGGAACAAAAGTTACTATTAATCGTAAAAGTAAGAAAAAGGGGAAAATAGAAATAGAATATTACTCAGATGATGAGTTAGAAAGATTAATTGAATTGATTAATTCAATCAAGGAAGGATAGTTTTTAGATGGAGATGTTAAATTATTATATTACTAATAACGTTGAGTTAATAGTATTAGTATTATGTGGTATAACATTATTGATGTTGATACTATTAATTATTAATTCTATTAGAATAAAGAAATGGAAAAATAAGTATTATCAATTTATGAACTCTAAGGAAGATTTTAATATTGAAGATGTATTGCAAAATAATATTAAAGATATAGATGGACTAAAGAATATTCTTCATAAGCAAAAGCTTGATATAAGAGAAATGGAAAAACATGTTAGACAATCTATTGAAAAAGTTGCTGTTGTTAAATATAATGCCTTTGATAATATGGGTGGACAATTAAGTTTTGTCTTAGCATTATTGAATCAAACAGATAGTGGTGTTTTATTGAATGGTATGCATAGTAGGGAAGGCTGCTATATGTATGTAAAAGAAATAAAAGATGGTAAAAGCGAGAAAGTTCTTTCAGAAGAAGAAAAATCAGCTCTAGAAAAGGCAGTGAAACAATAAGAAAAACAATTAACAATATTTAATTTTAATATTATATTTTACCGACTCTTGGTAATACTATTATTATTACTAGGAGGTGTTCTAATGGTCATATTAGTGCAAGATGGATTAGATAATATTGAAAATTATTTAATAGGAAGAGGCTACAAAGTAATTCATGGGAATAATACTACTAAAACTCATGATATATATATTTATTCAAGCTCTTCATATAAAGGTTTATATAATGAGATTTTTAGTAATAACATGCATAACTCTATAGCAACAAATAATGTATTAATGATTAATGCTAATAATAAATCTTATGCAGAGATAGAAGATATAATTAATAGTAGAAAATATAGTAGTTTATTTGAAAGTGAGGGCTTTTTTTGAGATACAAGATGTTAGTACTTGATATGGATGACACACTTCTAGATGATGATTTAAATATATCTACAGACAATATCAAAGCTATACAAGAAGCTAATAAAAAAGAAACAATAATAACTATCTGTTCTGGCAGGGTAAGTAAGTCCATTATAAGTATTATTAAGAAACTTGGAATTGCAAATGATAATGATTATTATATATCCTATAATGGTGCTGTTATCAATGATTTGAAAGGAAATAATATTTTTTATGAACCAGTGCCACAAGATATACTTCCAAAATTAATTGATATAGGTAGGGAATATGGAGTTGATATTCAACTCTATGATAAAAAAGGAGTAATCGTAGAACAAGTTACTTCTAGAACAGAGACTTATCAAGGGCTTAGTAACATACCTGCTGACGTTGTGGACGATCTTAAAAACTATAATCAATCAATCAAAATATTATATAACTATGATGATATTAAGATATTAGAACAGATGCAAGAGCATATCATAAAGTTATATGATGATAAAGTTAACGTATTCTTTTCAAAACCTACATATTTAGAAGTATTAAGTAAGAAAGCTAACAAAGGGATAGCATTAGAATATCTTGCCAATTATTTACATATAGATAAGGAAGAAATAATAGCTGTAGGGGATAGCTTCAATGATAAATATATGATTAAATATGCGGGTATGGGAGTAGCAATATGCAATGCTAGAGAAGAAATAAAAGAAATCGCGAATTATGTAACAAAATGTAATAATAATCAAAGTGGAGTTGCAGAAGTAATAAATAAATTCATATTAAAAGATTTTTAATGAATATCATTTTTATTTATTTCGATTATCAATAAAGTTAATATTTATATATAGCAAAAAAGAAGGGAAAAATGGCAACCCTTCTTTTTTGTTCTCATTTACATTATATATTTATTTTCCGTAGTAAGCTTTTTTGTATAAATCAACTAATTCTTTTACTAAAGGTAATCTTGGGTTAGCAGGAGTACACTGATCTTCAAATGCTCTGTCTGCTAAGTAATCAACTTTACTTAGGAATTCTTTTTCATCTACGCCAAATTCTTTTATTGTAGTTTTTACATTAAGTTCTTTCATAAGCTTTCTAACTGCATTAGCTAGTGATTTTACGCCTTCTTCTGGTGTCTTACAAGGTAAGTTAAGATGCTTAGCTATATCAGCGTATTTTTCTGGGGCTATGAATTTTTCATATTTAGGGAATGAAGCAAATTTAGTTGGAGTTTTGCTTCCGTTATATTCTATAATATGTGGTAATAATAGAGCATTAGCAGCACCATGAGGTATATGGAATTCTCCACCTAATTTATGAGCCATTGAGTGGTTTACACCAAGGAATGCATTAGTGAATGCCATACCAGCCATACATGAAGCATTATGCATTTTTTCTCTTGCTACAGCATCATTACCGTTTTTGTAAGCTCTTGGTAAGTATTCAAATACTAATTCAGCAGCTTTTAAAGCAAGTGCATCTGTATAATCAGAAGCTAACACAGAAACATAAGCTTCTAAAGCATGTGTCAATACATCAAGTCCAGTATTAGCTGTTACACTAGCAGGTACTGACATTACGAAATCTGGGTCGATTATTGCTACATCTGGTGTTAATTCATAATCAGCAAGAGGATATTTGATTCCTTTTTCTTTATCAGTGATAACTGCAAATGAAGTTACTTCTGATCCTGTACCTGATGTAGTAGGTATAGCAACAAATTTTGATTTATTACCCATAGTTGGGAATTTGTATACACGTTTTCTTATATCCATGAATTTCAGAGCCATATCACTGAATCTTGCTTCTGGATGTTCGTAAAATAACCACATTCCTTTTGCAGCGTCCATAGCTGAACCACCACCTAATGCGATAATTACATCAGGATCGAATTTCTGCATCATTTCTGCACCTTTTTTAACTGTTTCGATAGATGGGTCAGGCTCAACATCAGTAAATAGTTCACAATGTATACTATCAGTTCTATTTCTTAAATGATAAAGGATTTTATCAACATATCCGAATTTTACCATGAATGGGTCAGTAACGATGAAAGCTTTTTTGATATTAGGCATTTTACTTAAGTATTGTACTGAACCTGGTTCAAAGTATATTTTTTCTGGAATCTTAAACCATTGCATATTCACTCTTCTATTCGCCACTCTTTTCTTATTTATTAGATTAACAGCTGTTACATTTGATGTTGTTGAGTTTCTTCCATAAGAACCACAACCAAGTGTAAGCGATGGCATGTTAGTATTATATATATCTCCAATTGCTCCATGAGTAGAAGGAGAATTGATTATTATACGACCAGTTTTTAATCTGGAAGAGAATTGTTTTATAATTTCATCATCGTTAGAGTGAATAACTGATGAGTGTCCAAGACCACCAATTTCAACCATTTTTTCACATAAATCAATACCATCTTTAGCATTTTTTGCTTTAATGATAGCTAATACAGGAGATAATTTTTCTTTGGATAATGGATATTCATGTCCAACTCCATCAAGTTCACAACATAAAACCTTTGTATCTTCTGGTATATTTATATTAGCTAATCTAGCAATCTCTACAGGTGCTTTACCTACTATAGCTGGATTTACAGCACCTTTTTCAAGATTCATAACAACGCCTTCTAAGCGTTTAGTTTCTTCTTTTGTTGTAAAGTAGCAGTTTTGTTTTTTCATGTAATCTGTTACTTGTTTATATATAGGTTCTTCAATAATTGCTCCTTGTTCAGATGCACAAATCATTCCATTGTCAAATGCTTTTGATAAGATTAAATCTGTTGCAGCTCTTTCAACATCAGCAGTTTTTTCTATAAAGCAAGGTACGTTACCAGGTCCAACACCAAGTGCAGGTTTTCCAGTTGAATAAGCTGATTTAACCATTCCAGATCCACCTGTAGCAAGTACTAAAGCAACACCAGAATGGTTCATTAATGTATTAGTAGCTTCTAATGAAGGTGTTTCTATCCATTGAATACAGTTTTCTGGAGCACCAGCTTTTACAGCCGCATCTCTTACAATTCTTGCTGCTTCAGCAGAACACTTTTGAGCTGAAGGATGGAATGCAAAGATGATTGGGTTTCTTGCTTTGGCTGAAATAATAGCTTTAAATAACGTAGTTGAAGTTGGGTTAGTAACAGGAGTTACACCAGCAACAACACCAACAGGTTCTGCAACTTCCATGTAATCTTCTTCTTTATTTATATTAGTGATACCTACTGTTTTTTCATATTTGATACTATGGTAGATATATTCTGTTGCAAACATATTTTTAGTTATTTTGTCTTCATATACTCCTCTACCAGTTTCATCAACAGCTAGTTTAGCTAAATACATATGTTTGTCTAATCCTGCAAGTGACATTTCTTTAACAATGTTATCTACTTGTTCTTGGTTAAGTTGTAAATATTCGTCTAATGCTATTGTAGCTTTTGATACTAATTCATCAATCATTTTTGGCACATCAACATTTGGTTTATCATTAGTTTTAGTGACTTTTGTGTTTGCCATAATTATATACCTCCTAGATATTTTTAATATTAGTTTTCCCTATTTTGTAATTATAATGCGACATGTAGTCGCTTAATAAATTGATTTCAGTACATAAATAATGTTAAAATATTAACAATTATTTTCAAAAAAATATTACACTGACATAATAGCAAATTGATAATATTTTGTCAATAACTAAAATAAAAATATACAAATTGAAATATACAATATAACTATAAATACAGTATACAAGACAGCATATTTCACATAACAAAGATTTAATTATAGTAATTATATATAAAAAAACACTATACATATTTAATTACAGTCCTAACCTAGAGAAGTTATAATATTAAATATAATTAAAATTAGTTAAATTTATAACAATAAATTGCGATTTAGAAAACTTAATAGATTAATTGAATAGGATATAAAAAATAACAAAAAACGTAATTTACTTAATCTAAATAGCTATTATTATATAGGTAATGTTTTAATCAAATTTATATATTTTTGATATAAGATTATAATTTATTTCAAGGTATATTAATTGAGAAAATAACATTTTTTTATATAGATTAGTATATGAAATATGAACTATTTTACTTCTTTTTGATAGAAAAAAATAAGAGAATAGGTATTTATTACTAATATGAAAAATAACCTGCGTTTCAGGGGGGGAATAAAACGCAGGTTGAGGGGGGTATTAGATGATGTACCATATTATTGAGGCTTATTTCCTAAATCAAAATCCTCATAAATAAAACATTGTAAATAAATGGTACATTAATAATGATTACCATAATAAGTCTTTTTATTCATTTATTTCAATTTTAATTGAAGATACTATAAAAAAATGATATGATTATATCAACTGTAAAGAGAATTTATATAAGGTGCATTAAATAATTGCTATAGTTAGCAATTATTAAGTTTAATTCTATTTATAAAATTAAGGAAAATATATTGAACTTATTGAAATGGGTGTATGGATATTTAAGTTCAATATATAGTAATGAATAATGATAAAGAACAAATAATTATCTTTAGAAACTTGATTAATATTATTTTATTTGATTATTTATTAATAAGTGGTTAGTTTATAGAGATTTTTTAGCCGTTCTGTAGGTGGGATTTAATGAGAAGAGTACTAATAGACAATTTAAAAGGTAATGAGAGAGTAGCACGACCAGTTTATTCATTAAATGGTAGCTTTCTTTTATCAAAGGGGATTCATATTAAGAAATCTTATGTTGTTCGTTTAAGAGAGCTAGGAGTAGATTACATCTATATAGAGGATGAATTATCTGAAGGTGTTGAATTAAAAGACTTTATTGAAGAAAAGACAAGAGAAAACTGTAAAAAAGAAGTTAAAAAAGTATTAGAAAATTATAGTACCCAAGGACATCTAGAATTAACTAACATTGTATCAGCTGCTCAGGATATTGTTGAGGATGTATTGACCCAACGTAATATTATTGTTAATCTAGTTGATATTAGGAGAAAAGATGAATATACATATGCCCATTCCGTCAATGTGTGCGCTTTAGCAGTTTTATTGTCTATAAAGTTAGGTTATAATAAAAATAGAGTTAAAGACATAGCTATAGGTGCTTTATTGCATGATCTAGGCAAAGTTCTTATTCCAGAAGAAATCCTTAATAAACCTGGTAAGTTAACTGAAAAAGAATACGAAATAGTTAAGCAACATGTAATCTATGGTTATGAAGCGATAAGCGAAGCTTCATGGATAAGTTCTATATCTAAAGTCATAATATTAACTCATCATGAAAATGTTGACGGTTCTGGATATCCTTTCGGCTGGAGTGGTAATAAAATCAATAGTGCGACCAAAATTATTTCTATATGTAATGTTTTTGATTCAATGGTTACTAAAAAACCTTATAGAGAAGCTTATAAGATATATGAAGTAATAGAATATCTTATTGCTAATAAAGGACGATTATTTGATGAAGAGATTGTTGATGAGTTTATTAAATATATAGCAGTATATCCATCAGGTATGGGAATAATAACTAATGAAGGAAAGAAAGGTATTGTTCTAAAACAAAATAATGGATTTCCCTCAAGACCTATCATAAGAATTTTGGAAGATGAAAACGGAAAATATGATGAGTGGGTGGAAATTGATTTAATGGAGAATAAAAAACTTTTTATTGTAGATACTTATGAAATATAGATAATAATATTTTAGGTTGAAAAGAAACATAATATATATTATAATTATTAAAAATAGTTTTTGTGCTATGATGGAAGCTAAGATTAAGGTAGTTTTTCAAGAGAGTCAGAGATGGTGAGAACTGGCAAAACGAAATAATCCCTCCACTTCCGGAGTACCTGACGATGAGTTAGAGGTTGGTATCCTTTATAATACTAATCAAGAGATTACAATTCTTATTGTAATAAATTGGGTGGCAACGCGGATATCCTTTCGTCCCATTAAGGGCGAAGGGTTTTTTTATTGTTTTTTATTTCAATAATAAATGTAATCCTTGAATATAAAGGTAAAGAGATATGGGATATTTTGAAATCTCTTAAGTGACTAAGTCGCTTGTTAATGGTATAGAAAGAAAAATAGAAGGAGTGAATAAGATGTTAGATATTAAAATGTTAAGAAACAATTTTGACCAAGTAAAAGAAGCTTTATCAAACAGAAAAGAGGATTTTGACCTTGATTCTTTTGTGGAGTTTGATACTAAGAGAAGACAATTATTACAAGAAGTAGAGCAATTGAAGAATAAGCAGAATGTTGTATCAAAACAAATACCTGCAATGAAAAAAGAAGGTAAAGATGTAAAAGAAGTATTAGCACAGATGAAAGAATTATCAAATAAAATTAAAGAAATAGATGGTGAAGTAAAAAAAGTTGATAGTGATTTATATAACTTTATGTTAACTATACCTAATATACCTAACGAATCAGTTCCAGCAGGTGATACAGACGAAGATAACGTTGAAATCAGACGTTGGGGAGAGGTTAGAAATTTTGGATTTGAACCAAAAGCACATTGGGATATTGGTAAAGATCTAGATATTCTTGATCCAGAATCAGCAGGTAAGATAACAGGAGCTAGATTTACTGTATACAAAGGTATGGGAGCAAGATTAGAAAGAGCTTTAATTAACTTTATGTTAGATCTGCATGTAGATAAACATGATTATACAGAAGTTTTTCCACCTTTTATGGTTCATAGAAAAAGCATGCTGGGAACTGGACAATTACCTAAGTTTGAAGAAGATGCATTCAAGGTTGAAGGAACAGATTATTTCTTAGTTCCAACAGCTGAAGTACCAGTAACTAATATGTATAGAGAACAAATACTTGATGGCGCTAAGTTGCCTATTAAACATTGTGCATATACAGCATGTTTCCGAGCAGAAGCAGGTTCAGCAGGAAGAGACACTAGAGGGCTGATAAGACAACATCAGTTCAATAAAGTTGAATTAGTAAAATTTGTAAAACCAGAAGAATCTTATAATGAACTTGAAAAGCTGACAAAAGATGCAGAAGAAGTTCTACAATTATTAAATATTCCTTATAGAGTAGTGAAGATATGTATGGGTGACTTAGGATTCACAGCTGCTATGAAATATGATATCGAAGTATGGATGCCAAGTTATGATAGATATGTAGAAATTTCAAGCTGTAGTAACTTTGAAACTTTCCAAGCTAGAAGAGCTAATATTAAATATAAAGATAATGTAAAAGATAAAGCAAAATTCATTCATACTCTTAATGGAAGTGGTGTAGCTGCAGGTAGAGCAACTGCTGCAATACTTGAGAATTTCCAACAAGAAGATGGAAGTGTTGTTATTCCAGAAGCCCTAAGAAATTATATGGGTGGTTTAGAGAAAATTCAATAATAGACTAATATAAACAGGACTATCTCTTATATGTTACAACAGCTTATAGCCGTCAATAATGTATTAAGAGTCAGTCCTGTATTTTTGTATTAAGTCATAAAATTAATCTTTAAAAAGGGAAGTAACCAGGTCAATTGCTATTTGATTAACTACTTTATAAGTGATTTCTAGTCCTTTACGTTCACCAACAATAATTCCAGCTGATTTTAATTTAGAAATATGCTGTGACACAGTTGATTGGGGTATGTTTAAACAACTCTGCATAAAAGAGACATTACAACCTTTATTTCTAATTAAACCATTAACAATGCACAATCTTGTAGGATGACCTAGTACCTTTAAAATTTCAGCTGCTTCATAATATTTATTTATATCTTCCATAATAATAATATCCCCCTATTAAGTCCTGCCCTTAGCGTTTTAATTCAATCATATATATTATTTTAGCAAATATAGTTATTTATGTAAATATATAGATTAAAAAATGTATTAATTTCTACAGAATTGTATAATTAATCACGTATAATAAGTTGATTATTTAAGCTTTAGAGGCATATCTTAATTTTATTATAAATGCCAATATTAGGTATGGGACTTAAATTGTTCATATAGGCTATAAAATTAGTTTTTGATTGGTATAAAATATGATAGTACTATTTTAATATTATTATGAAAATAAATCAAAAAAGTGCTATTTACAAGGAATATTAGGGATATGTTATAATTATAGACAGGAAAGTTTTAAAATAGACTACACTATCAAGTAAGGATGGACAAAAATGAAAAAAGTTATTTTAGGTATAATAATAGGTATATTATCTTTAGTATTAATAATAAGTCTAGGTCTTTCATTTTTATATATGAAAGATGTTAATTATAGTAAAGAACAGAAATTCAATAAAGATAAAGATTCACCTAAATACCACCTAATGGTTATTTCCAATGATATCAATACATTATCAGGGGAAACATTTTTAAAAGGACTCAATGATGCTAGCCACAAAATGAAAGTAGCATTAGAGATCAATGATGTTAAGAAAGAAGATATAAATGAACAGTTGGATTATATTAATATAGCTATTGCGTCAAAGGTTGATGGTATTATTCTTCAGGTAACGGATAATGAAAAAATCAAAGAAGCCATTAATCATGCTGTGGATATGGGAGTTCCCGTTGTAACTGTATTTGAAGATGTACCAGCTAGTAAAAGACAGAGTTATGTAGGGTCCAATTCATTTGAAATTGGAGAAAAAGCTGGCAAACTAGTTAGCGATGCCATAGATAATAAAGGAGAAATTGCTATAATCCTTGATAATATTCAAGAGAATGATTATTTGGAGACATCCAAGAATCTTATATTGTCAGGGTTCAAGGATATCACCAACAAATATGATGAAATGGAAATAAAAAAAGTTGAAGAATCTAAATTAGGTTTATTAGGAGCAGAAGATATAATCAGTAAGATAATAAACAGCTATCCTAATATAAGTGCAATCTTTTGCAGTAGTGTCAAAGACACTATCGGTGTTGCTCAAGTGATTGTAGACCTTAACAAAGTAGGAGATATTTCAATAGTTGGATATGGGGATAGTGAAGAAGTATTAAAGTATATTGAAAAGCATGTAATAGATGCCTCTATAGTTGATAATCCTTATGATATAGGTTATAAGAGTATAGATGCCATATTAGAAGTTATTACAAAAGGTACAACATCATCCTTTTATGATACTGGTGTAAATATAATCACTAATGACAATATTGATGATTATACAAATAAAAGGCAAAAGAGTGAAGGTGATGAAAGTTGAGATTCTTTGATAAGTTATTAAGGCTTAATACTATTCGCAGAAAAATGCTGGTTTATTTTATGATAACAATCATATTAATAAGCATTGTAAGTATTTTTACTTTCATAATGTCTAGTAAATTCATGAAAAAGATGGAATCCATGTTCGTTGATGGAGTTGCTCTTACAGAGCTATCTGAAACTGTTACAAAAGTAAATGTTAACCTTAATAATTATTTATCTACTAAACATTCAGATAGTCTTAATAACTATCTTAGATATAGTGATGAATTAAGAGGAAAAGCAATGGATATGAACAAAGGCTTATCTTATGACAACAACAGGTTATTACTTAAGGATATAGCTTTTATGATAGAAACATATCTTACTGAGGCTGATAAAGGGATAGCAGCGAAAAGAGGCCGGAATATTGATTAATATCTAAATGTATATACTACTACAACAAAATTAGAAAGTTACATTAAGGAATATATCAACAAAGTTAATTATAATGAATTCAATAGGAATACCAGGGAGTATCTCAATATAAAGAACAAATTAAAATTTTTGCTCCAGATTAATATTATACTAATATTAGATATAATAATATTATCTATTCTAATTATTTATTCTACAACATACAAAATGACAGAACCTATTATAAAATTATCCCATAATGCTGAAGAGATAGCTAAAGGAAATTTTGATATAGATGAAGTAATAGTATCTACTGAAGACGAAATCAAAGTAATGGCGGTAGCATTCAATAAGATGAAATCCAATATCAAAGAGTATATCAAGAAACTTAGAAATACAGCAGAAATGGAAGCCAAATTGATGGATCAGGAACTTCAGAACCTGAAGATGAAAAATCTTTTGGATAATGCTGAGTTACAAGCACTTCAATCTCAAATAAACCCACATTTTCTATTTAATACCTTGAATGCAGGAGTACAACTTGCAATGATGGAAGGTGCTGATACCACTAGCAGTTTCTTAGAAAACATGTCGGCCCTTTTCAGGTATAATATTAAGAAACTGGATAATCCAGTAACATTGAAAGAAGAAATTGAAAACATTAAATCATATTCTGAGTTGTTAAAAGTACGTTTTGGAGATTTTATTCAATTTGAATTCAGTGTTGACAATAGTATCTCTCAAATATTTATGCCTCCTCTGATTTTACAACCGTTAGTGGAAAATGCATGTATTCATGGAATTGGGGATTTGGAAGAAGGCGGTATAGTACGTATAGTTACAAGGAAAGAAAAAGAATATGGACAAATCATTATAGAAGATAATGGTGTTGGGATGAAGAAGGATGATATTGAGAAGGTACTCAAAGTAACCTCTGAATCCAAAATACTTCAGAAAGCAAAGAAGGGGCATACTACAGGTATAGGACTGGGAAATGTCATTCACAGATTACATCTATACTTCGGGAAAGAAGATGTAATAAAAATTATTAGTGAAAAAGGTATGGGGACTAAAATCGTTATTAACCTTCCTTTGGAAAATAAAGATATTCTATCAGACCGTGAGGAGATGCGTTAATATGTATAAGCTATTAGTTGTTGATGATGAGGAAATAGTTATAAATGCAGTCAAATTTATTATTAGTAAGAATTTTGATAATGTTGAAGTTATTGATAGTGCGAGAAATGGTAGAGAGGCTATAGAAAAAGCTAGTAATTATAATCCAGATATAATATTTATGGATATAAGGATGCCAGGTATAAACGGTATTGATGCTATTAAAGAAATAAAAGAAAGAAATAACAGAGTGCAATTTGTTATACTATCTGCTTATGAACAATTTGAATTTGCCAAAGAAGCAGTTAATCTAGGTGTAAAAGAGTATATTCTCAAGCCAATAAACAGATATAAACTTATTGATACACTGAACTCCATTATAAGCGACTTGGAAGAGAAGGAAAAAAAGAGGAAAAAAGAATTAGAAAACATAGAAAAACTTCAAAATATACTGCCTATACTTGAAAGTGGATTCATATACTCTATCTTAATGGATAAGGAGTTCGGAAAAGAAGTAAAAAGATACCGAGATCTCTTTGACCTAGGGGATGACGGAGGTTATATGATGATTATTGAGTTTGGTGAAGGTGAAAAAGCCATGTCTCTTACTAATAAGATTGGTTCAAGTGTAAAAAGCCAAAAATTTTATCCAAGTATTAGAGATATGTTAAAATATAGATGTAAATGCCTTATAGGTCCTACTATGATTAATAGGATAATTGTTTTTGTGGCAACAAAGGAACATGAGGATGAATACAAGCAGAGACTTGAAGCTATACACATGGCTGAAGATATTGTGAAAAAAGCTAAGAAAAGCACTGATGTAGAATTTTTTATAGGTATTGGAGGATACAGCCAAATTGAATATCTGCATAATTCTTATGAAGAAGCTTTGAAGGCTCTTAGAGACAATAGTGGTGAGCATGTTGTTCATATTATGGATGTAAAAGAGGTAAAAGATATTTCTCTAGATAAGTATAATGAACGATGTAAAAAATTATTAAGCAGCATTGAACTTGGAAATACAGATGAAGCATTATTAATACTTAATAAAATATTTGATAGTATATCTAAGTTAGTGCCTATCAATAGAAAAAGTAAAATGATAGAATTAATTGTGCTCATATATCAGATGGCTTATACTATGGGTATACCATCAGATATTTATATAAACTATTCTTCATATCTACAAGAAATAATTAATATGGAAGAAGAAAAACTCCAAAGATGGGCTATAAAACGAACAAAGCATATTATAAAGATGGTTAAAGAATATAAACAAAACAAAGTCAGTAAATTAATAATGAATGCTAAAGATTATATTGAAAAATATTTTAGCAATGAAATTACTTTAGAAGAGGTTTCTAAGATAATAAGTATAAGTCCTCAATATTTCAGCAGATTATTTAAAGAAGAGACAGGTTATAATTTTATTGAATATCTAACCAATATACGTATAAATAAGTCAAAGTCTCTTATTAAGAACTCTAACAAAACCATTAAAGAAATTTGTTATGAAGTAGGATATAATGATCCAAACTATTTCAGTAGATTATTCAAGAAGATTGTTGGTATATCACCTACGGAATACCAAAAAGACATATAAAAGTATAGGGGGTAATACTTATGTCATCAAATAGGAAGTTGAAGGTTATTATAGCAATAGTTAGTTTATTGATTATTATTGCAGGTACTATGATAGTTGTTGCTATTAACTCCAAAAAAGACCAAAAAGTCAAAGATGATACTATTAAGATTGGATTATCAATTGATTCTCTTGTAATAGAGAGATGGCAGAGAGATAGAAATATATTTGTAGCGAAAGCTAAAGAATTGGGCGCAGAGGTATTGGTTCTCAATGCTAATGAAGATAATGATACTCAGATTAAACAGATGAAATATCTGATTGAACAAGATGTTGATGTACTAGTTGTAATTCCATATGATAAGAATGGGATAACCGAAGTTACTAAAGCTGCTAAAAAGAAAGGTATAAAGGTTATAGCATACGATAGGCTCATATTTAATGCCAATGTAGATTATTATGTATCTTTTGATAATGAAAAAGTGGGAAGATATATGGCTGAAAGCATTTTGGGAGCTGTACCAAAAGGGAATTATGTAATTATTAATGGTTCAAGTAAAGATAACAACAGTAAGATGTTTAATAAAGGAACGATAGACGCACTAAAACCTTTTGTAGAAAAAGGTGACATCAATATATTAAAAGAGGTATGGGCAGAAGATTGGAGAGAAGAAGTAGCATATTCATGTATAGAAGAAATCCTATCAAAAGGAGAACATATTGATGGAATAATTGCTGCCAATGACCGTTTGGCAGAAGGGGCAATCGAAGCATTGGCTGAAAACAGAATAGCTGGAGATGTTGCAGTAGTTGGGCATGATGCCGATTTATCAGCATGTCAGAGGATTGTTGAAGGTACTCAACTTATGACAGTCTATAAACCTATAAAGATTCTTGCACAAGCAGCTGCTGAAATAGCTATCAAAATAGCAAAAGGCGAGATAATAGAGAATGAGACTCTTATTGATGATGGAACATATTATGTGAAATATATAAAACATGATGTTATTCCTGTAACCAAGGATAATATTGAAGATACTATAATAAGAGATGGATTCCATATTAAGGAAGATATCTATAGAAATATACCAGAGAGTGAGTGGAAGGATTAAATAGCATGTAATTCTAATGGAATAATTTAATATTAAAATTTTACTATATGATTAATATATTAAGAATAATACATTAAAATATTTAAGTTATTGATAATTTATTCTAGAGCCTTTTGGGCTCTTTTTTATTACAATGAATGTAGATAAGGTTGATACCTTATAAAACAGTTTTTTAATAACAATTAAAAATAACGGAGGGATTTTATGAGAAAGAAATTTAAGATGATGTCACTTATTATAGGACTTATGATGTTAACTTCACTATTTGCAGGATGTTCTTCTAAAAAGGATGACAAAATTGTTATAGGTTTATCACTTCCAACACAACAGGAAGAAAGATGGGTAAGAGACAAAGAAAAAATGGAAGCAGTTGCAAAAGAATTAGGAGTAGAGTTAAAAGTTCAAGTTGCCAATAATGACTTGTCACAACAAGATTCGCAAGCTAAGAACTTAATAGCTCAAGGAGTAGACGCATTAATAGTAGCTCCTCAAGATGCATCAGCAGCAGCTTCAATCGTTGATGAAGCAGCAAAAGAAGGTATCAAGGTAATTTCATATGACCGTTTAATAATGAATACAGAAAACATTGATGTATATATATCATTCGATAATGTGAAAGTTGGAGAATTACAAGGTAAATATATCACTGATCTAGTTCCAGAAGGAAATTATTTCCTAATGGCAGGTGCACCAACTGATAACAATGCAACATTATTCAAAGAAGGTGCTATGAAATATATTCAACCACTTGTTGATAGTGGAAAAATCAAAGTTTTAGTTGACCAGCCTGTTGATGACTGGAAACCAGAAAATGCTCTTAAGATAGTAGAGAATGCTCTTACAGCTAACAATAATAAAGTAGATGCAATCTTAGCGCCTAACGATGGTACTGCTGGTGGTGCTGTTCAAGCTTTAGCAGCACAAGGTCTTGACGGAAAAGTACCTATTACAGGACAAGATGCTGAGCTTGCAGGAGCAATAAGAATCGTTGAAGGTACACAAACTATGACTATCTTCAAAGATACTAGATTATTAGGTGAAGAAGCAATAAAAGCTGCTGTAGCATTAGTTAAAGGCGAAAAATTAGAAGATGCTAATCAAACTGTAAATAATAACTCAGTTGATGTTCCATCTATCTTATTAACACCATTTGCAGTAGATAAAGATAATATAGATGAATTATTGATCGACAGTGGTTACTTGAAAAAAGAAGACGTATACAGAGAATAATATCATTTAATAAGTGTAGAATATGATATCAATATTTATTTGGAATGTTGTTAAAATATGAAATTTTGGAGAAGGGATGACTTATTTCTTCTCCTTAAGAATGTTAGTAAAGAAAGGTGGTGCTTAGCATGAACGACTATATACTTCAAATGGAGGACATAACTAAAGTATTTCCTGGTGTAAAAGCTCTTGATAACGTTAATTTTAAGGTTAAAAGAGGAGAAATTCATGCTTTAGTAGGAGAAAATGGTGCTGGGAAATCCACTTTGATGAAAGTATTAAGTGGTGTTCATCCATATGGTAGTTACACAGGAAGAATCATGATAGATGGAAAAGAACAAAGATATAATGGCATCAAAGAATCTGAGCACGGTGGAGTAGCTATTATTTATCAAGAACTTGCCCTAGTTAAAGAGATGAATATAGCAGAAAATATCTATCTTGGAAATGAAATAAAGAAAAATGGTATGATAGATTGGAATAAGACAATCGCCAACACTTCCAAGTTATTAAAAGAAGTAGGGCTTAGTGACAATCCATTAACTAAGATAATAAAACTTGGAATAGGTAAACAGCAATTAATTGAGATTGCCAAAGCGATATCTAAGAATGTTAATATACTTATCCTAGATGAGCCTACAGCAGCTCTTAATGAGACAGAAAGCGAGAACCTCCTTAACATCATAAGAGAGCTTAAGAGTAAAGGAGTTACGTGCATATATATTTCACATAAATTAAATGAAGTAAAAGAAATAGCTGACAACATAACGATACTTAGAGATGGTCAGACTATATCAACTATGGTTAATGATGATAGTATGACAGAGGATAAGATCATATCTCTAATGGTAGGTAGAGAGTTAACTCAGAGATTCCCAAGAAAAGAGCATAAACCATCAGAACCTATGCTGGAAGTAGAGAACCTGACTGTATATAATCCAGAGATGCCTGATAAGAAGATAATAGATAATATTTCCTTTACAGCTAAAAAAGGAGAGATTTTAGGTATTGCAGGACTTATGGGAGCAGGTAGAACAGAACTTGCCATGAGCTTATTTGGTTCCTATGGTGTAGGTAAAACCGGAACTGTCAAGATTCAAGGTAAAAAGGAGACTATTAATAGCCCTAGAACAGCCATTAGAAAAGGATTATGTTATCTATCGGAAGATAGAAAGGTAAATGGACTTGTTCTTGGAATGGATATAAAAGAGAATACTACATTAGCTAATCTCCACAAGATTTCAAGACATGGTGTTATTAATCAGAATGAAGAGATTAAGATTACTAATGAATATGTAAAAGCCCTTAAAACAAAAACACCATCAATAGAACAAAAGGTTAGTAACTTAAGTGGAGGTAACCAACAAAAAGTTGTTCTAGCTAAATGGTTAATGGCAGACCCTAAGATTCTAATATTAGATGAACCTACAAGAGGTATAGACGTAGGGGCTAAATATGAGATATACAATATAATGAATGATTTAGTTGACAAAGGTGTTTCAATTATTATGATTTCATCTGAGCTTCCTGAAATTCTAGGAATGAGTGATAGGATACTCATTATGCATGAAGGTAAATTGACAGGTGAACTTGATTATAAAGATGCATCACAAGAGATAGTAATGCAATATGCAACGGGAGGGATGTAAGCATGTCTAATGAAAATGGAATTATAAGTCTTATTAGATTATCTCTAAAGAAAAATATAAAACAATATACAATGTTCATAGCTTTAATTGGATTAATGATTATATTCACAATACTTACTGGCGGTACATTCATAATGCCTAGGAACTTATCCAACTTGTTTATACAAACATCCTATATAGCGATTCTTGCTTGTGGGGTTGTACTTGTAATTGTTGCAGGTCATATAGATTTGTCTATCGGTTCAGTAGTAGGATTCTTAGGAGCCATAGCAGCTACATTACAAGTTAATCTTCATTATGGAACATTAGTTACTATATTAATAACATTATTTGTAGGTTTACTTATCGGATTATGGCAAGGTTATTGGGTTGCTTATAGGAATGTACCTGCATTCATTGTAACCCTAGCAGGAATGATGATCTTTAAAGGTGCACTTTTAGGTGTCACTAACGGGGCAACCATCGCGCCTTTAGATGATAGTTTCAAGGCTCTTGGACAAGGATATATTCCAAATATTGGTTCTCTTAATATAGGGTCTTTATCAATTAATATGACAACAGTTATTATAGGTATTATTGCAATAATTATCTATAATGCTTTAGAACTCAAGAAAAGAGGAGAAAGAAAAAGATATGATTTTGAAACTCTACCAAAGAATCTTCAAATGGTAAAAATGATTGTTGTATCTTTAGCTATAGCTATCTTCTTCGGTATCATGGCATCTTACAAAGGTGTACCTTATTCAATAGTATTTGTTTTGATAGTTGGTATTTTATATACATTTATTACTAAGAATACTACATTTGGACGTCACGTATATGCAATTGGTGGTAATAAGGAAGCTTCTAGATTATCAGGTATCAATATTAAACAGAGAAATCTTTTGATATTTGCATCCATGGGTATATTATCAGCATTAGGAGCTATTATCTTTACAGCTAGATTAAATGCGGCAAGTGCTTCAGCTGGAGCAGGACTTGAACTTGAAGTAATAGCATCAGCTATAATTGGTGGAACCAGTACTATGGGGGGAGAAGGAACTATAGTAGGAGCGATAATTGGTGCATTGGTTATGGCAACACTTAATAATGGAATGAGTCTTATGAATGTAGGACCAACATGGCAGTATATTGTTAAAGGACTTATACTATTATTAGCAGTTTGGGTAGATATTTCAACTAAAAAGAAAAACTAGAGTAGTTGTATAAAATAGACTCTGTTTTAG